>NZ_BAAALT010000110.1:0-19483 GCF_039528515.1 Luedemannella flava | reverse complement strand
AGCGAGGACGAACTACGGAAACCTCGCAAAACGTCCTCTGACGTCGATGAGCTGCCGGTGCAGCAGCCGGCGCGTGTTGGCCACGTACTTGTCGATCTCGGCGGGGCCCGCCTTCAGCACCCGGCGTACAAGGATCCGGCGCAGCGCCGCGCGGCGCGGAATGTCCACGGCCGGGTCGCGGGTGAGGCACAGATCCACCGACGCTTCGGCGAACTCGTCCATCCGCCCGGCGGCCAGCAGTTCGAGCGTGTGGCGGAAGTCCTCGCCGGCGTGCTCGGGAATCTTCACCATCGTCCCGACCAGCACCATCCGCGCCACCCGACTGGGGTGCCGCTGGGCGAGCCGGTAGAGCACCGCCGTGCCGTACGAGCCGCCGGTGACGTTCAGGTTTACGAGGCCCAGCTCGTCGAGCAGGTGGTCCAGCGCGTCAGCGAGGAAGTCGGCCCCGTACGTGTCGGGCAGCAGGTCGGCGGTACCCCAGCCCGGCAGGTCCACGGTGACCACGTCGGCGTGGTCGAGCACGCCCTGCTCCAAACGGCCCCAGTCCTCCTTGCGCTGGAACGCGCCGCCGACCAGCAGGACGGGAGCAAGCCGGGGCTGTTGCGCCCGGACGATCCGCGACGCGTACCGGTAGCCCTCCCACCGGTGCTCGGCGAGCGTCGTGCGATCGAGGGACATGGGGGCTGACTGCACCAAGGCGTGGTCTCACCCCTCCGGCTCGCAATCATGATCGAAACATAGTGATCTTAGGTAGGCGACGGCGTCGGGTCGCCGCCCCATCGGCCACAGGTGGCCATCCGTTTGGGCAGCTTCCCCTGGGCGCCCAGCCCGGCGGCCGTCGATCCCGAAGTCGTGCAGGGTGCCGTTCCAGACGTGCCCCGACTCGGACACGGCCTTGTCAACGAAAGCCGCGTTGGTACACGTTGATAAGGCCGCCGAGTGCCCGTGAGCATATTTATCGTGGCCCGGACGTGATCACGGGTCGGTGAGCCGGGCGGGTCGATGCTCCAAATAGGAAGGGCTCCTGGTAGAGAAGGCAGAACGACCAAGAACCCCATCTGTCCAGGAGCCCTTGCCCTTGCCTATCCTGCCAGCATTGTCAGCGGCCAGTGAAAACGGTTCTGATCCACTTGCTGTGAAGCGGTGACGGCCAGTCACGGGCGGTGAGGCAGCATGGTCGGCCGTGCTCATAGATCACCATCTACTCAGGACGGTTCTGTCACACCTCGACCAGGTGCTCGTGGCGCACGTCGCTCCGAGTTTGCTTTCCGCAGCCCATGTCACCTGTGCGCCGTTGCGGGCCGCGAGGCTGTAGAAGTCCATGGTTTGGCGCGGCCGAGGTTTTCATGATGCAGTCGACGGCTTACGGCGGCGCAAGTGCTTGCCCACGATGCGTTCTGGAAGAGCTGTTCGGCGGATGACCCGAATATCCTCATGTCAGGACCCCTTGACCCGTCGCTCTCGGCGCCGTGATCGCCTTCTTGGGCGCCACCGTCTATGCCCTTGTCCACCAATGGTGGGGAGCGGCCGCCGTTTCCGCCGCTACCGCGATAGTCCCCGGCTGGATCATCGTCGAGTGGTGGCGTGACCGCCGCCCGTCGGCCGCCGAAAACGAGTGATCACAGCACGCGGCATGCCGATCGGCGAATGGCACGTGGGAGGTCCCTCCGCGCATAATCCTGATCATGTTGGGAAGAGGGAAGCGGGGCAGGCGGGACAGAGCATCCGGGCGCCATGGGCCTGTCACTCCGCCCCCAGGGGTCACCATCGAGCAGATGACCGCGCCGCTGACGTCCAACATGGCGAAGCTCGGGGACTTCAGCTTCGAATCGATCAAGACATTGGGAAACGCGGTGCCGATGCTCGTGGGCAACAGCGGGCAGGCGTTGATGGAACTGTGGCTTGAGCCTCTTGCTAGGGACTACTGGTTGCTGCCCGGTCAGACTGTCACGGTCACGTCTTATGGGACGTGGAACGACCACCCGTTCAAACTCCACCACGAACCCAATCGACTGACGGTGTGGGCAACGTCATGGTTCGCGACAGTCACCGATGGCAACGGCGCCGAAGTTCCGTGCGGGTACAACCGACCGTCGGAATCCGGGGACTGATGCGCAAAGTCCGCAGGGAACCGCAGGGCTTCGCGATCATGTAAGGCATCCTGCGAGGCCACAGCGTCAAGCATCAACCGGGTCAGGACACGCCCATCCGGCCGGTTTCCTCACCCCTCACGCCACCGAATGGCCACCGTCGCGCGGATCCGCGTCAACGGGGCGTTCTGGCACGGTTGATTCAGGGCGCGACCCGGGAGTGCCGGCTACCGGACTCGTTCTCCCTTCTCGCCCGTCGCCGTTGGGGCTATGGTAAAAGATTGTCGCCATTGAATCAGCGAGCCGTGTCCAACTGTAAATGAAGGTCGGTTGGACAGCGCGATTTCTAGAATGCGACAGGTCCGAGGTTGGACGGCTGCTCATTATTGTTGGCCATCGGAATCCTGCCTAGCATGACCACGTCCGCTGTTAACAGCTGAGGAGTGGTGATGGCTAATCCGTTCGACGATGAGAACGGCACTTTCTTCGTTCTGGTGAATGACGAAGGTCAGCATTCGCTGTGGCCCACATTCATCGATGTGCCGGAGGGCTGGACGAAGGTGTTCGGCGAGGACACCCGCCAGGCCTGCTTCGACTACATCGAGACAAACTGGACGGACATGCGGCCCAAGAGCCTGATCGAGAGGATGAGCAAGGTCGAGGTTGCGGGCTGACCGCACGGAATGCCCGGAAATCGGTCGCCCGGTTTCCGGGACATCGCCGTGCCGGACCCTTCGCGGGGGAGTTGCCGTGGCACACGGACAGGTCGGTTGATGACCGAGAAGACGGAACAACCAGCCGTGCGGCAGGCGTCGGCGGTCGAGGCGCTACCGGGGGAGACCGCGGACACGCAGTGGCTGCCGGTGCGCCTGCTGCTGCCCGCGGACTCCCCGCGTCAGGTGGGCGAGGACGTCGAGCACACCACCATGCTGGCCCGCCTCGACGAGCGCCTCCCGCCGATCATCGTGCACCGGTCCACGATGCGGGTCATCGACGGTACCCATCGGCTCGGTGCGGCATTGCTGCGTGGCGACGAGATGATCGAGGTCCGGTTCTTCGACGGCACTGATCAGGAGGCGTTCGTCCTCGCCGTGCGGACCAACATCGCGCACGGCCTGCCGCTGTCGCAGCCGGACCGGATCCGGGCCGCCGAGCGCATCATCGCGGCGTACCCCGAGTGGTCGGACCGGGCCATCGCGTCCGCCGCCGGCCTGGGCACCCGGCTGGTCGCCAGCGTCCGGCGCAAACTCGCCGACACGGCTGACGTCGTCGACATCGGGGCCCGCACCGGCCGGGACGGCCGGATCCGCCCGCTGGACAACGCCGCGGGCCGGCTCAAAGCCTCCGAGATCATCCAGGCGCGTCCGGGCGCCTCGTTGCGTGAGGTCGCCCGTGAGGCCGGTGTCTCGCCCACGACCGTCCGCGATGTCCGCAACCGCATCCAGCGGGGCGAGGATCCGGTGCCGCAGTTGCGGCGCCAGCGGGCCGGGTCGCGGCGCGAGGTGCTGGCCGAAGGGCCCGTGCTCGCGGCACTGCTGCAGGGCCTGCAGACCGATCCGGCCCTGCGGTTCACCGAGTCGGGCCGCGACGTGCTGCGGTGGATCTTCTCGCGGGTGGTCAAGTCCAACGAGCGGGTCGACATCGCCGACAAGGTGCCGCCGCACTGCACGTACATCGTGGCGGACGTGGCGCGGGCCTGCGCCGACGAGTGGCTGCGCCTGGCGAACGAGCTGGACCAGCGCCGCGCCGATACGGCGTAACGCCCCTGCACCCGGACAACAAACCTGGAAAACAAACACCGGAACAACAAACTGGCCGACGGCAATCGATGCCGTCGGCCAGTTACGTGGGAACGGGGTTACCAGCGCCACTCGCGCTTGTTGAACAGGTGCTCGGCGGTGATGCCGTTGCCGGCGCACCAGGACAGGAACTCCTCGATCTGCTTGAGCTGGTACGTGTCCGGGGTGTAGGTGGTGGCCATGACGTGGCCCTGCCAGCTCTCCTCGCCCATCGCGTAGATGTAGCCCTCGTCCGCGCCGAGCTCGGTCATGATGTCCGCGGCCTGCTTGGCGTTGGAACCCGACAGCTTGCGCGAGTCGCTCATCTTCTTGGTCACCGGGCGGGTCAGCAGACCCTGGTACAGCCAGGTGAGCGGCGCTCCATCGCACTCCATGCCGAGGAACGCCATGTCGACGTGGCCGAGGTGGTTGCGGATGTAGCGGTACAGCACCGGGTCGATGCCCGACGAGTCGGCGCCGACGAAGATGTTCGCGCCGGCCATCTGGACGAAGAACGTGGACTTGGCCCGGATGTCGAGGTCGGAGTGCTCGCCCAGGAACGGGGTCGCGACCACCTTGCCGCCGGGGAACGGGATCTCCTCGAAGTCGTCGACCTCGAGGACGGAGAAGCCCAGCGCCTTGAGGTACTGCCCGATCGACGGGTCGCACAGGTTGCCCCGCGACGACCGCGGTACGACGACCGTGCCGATCCGGTTGCGCAGCTGGACCAGCGTCTCCAGCACGATGTGGTCCTGGTGGCCGTGTGTGATGAGCACCAAGTCGATGTAGTCGGGCAGGTCGTCGAGGGTGTAGCGGTCGCCGTGGCGGTTGTCGGCGCTGATGAACGGGTCGGTCAGCACCGCCGCCTCGGGCGTCTGCATGACCAGGCACGCGTGGCCGAAGTAGCGCACCCGGCCGCCGGTCGGGATGTGCCGGTCGGGCGAGAGGCTGGGCTGGTCGGTGAGCAGCCGCTGCAGTTGCGCGGACTGCGCGTCGTCGAGCTCGAGCGCCTCGCGCAGCCGGCCGACCGTGGTGGCCTTGATGCGGGCCGCGAACAGCTCTTCGAGACCCGGGTGGTTGAAGGGGATCTGCAGGTCCAGCACGTCGGGCTGGGGCAGCCGTGGGGTGCTGAGGATGAACGGCCGCTCGATGCCCGTCTCCAGTGACAGCTGCACCGACTGGCGAGAAACGTCGTAGATCGGGCTGGTGTACGCCAGTGGCTCGAGGAAGTGCATCGACGCCTGGTTGCTGGTGTCGTACGCCAGCTCCACCAGGCCGTTGAGCGCCTCGGGAAGCTTGGGGTACAGCGGGGTCAGGTCGAAGCCGGTGGCGTTCTCCCGGAGCAGCTTCTCGGCCTCGGCGATGGCGGCCGCGAAGGCCAGCATGTCGGCCCGGTCCCGCTTGATGCTGTCGAGCAGTTCCGCGACCTCGTGGCTGCGGGCCTCCTCGATGTTGACGAAGTAGCCGCCGCGCAGCGCCGGATTGACGCTCGCCGCGACGTGCACCTGCGGGTTCTGCAGGTAGGACTCCAGCAGTGGCACCTGGAGGTTCGCCAGGTTCATCGAGGCCTGCACCGGCGCCGTGATGTGCAACCAGGCGTAGAACCGGTCGACCAGCGGCTCGATGATCGCATTGGAGCGCAGGAATACCTGCTGGTCACTGACACCCATGTAAAACCCTCCCGCTGGGATTGGTCAGCTTGGATTGGCGGAAGTCTTGTGAAACCGCCATTCGGGAGGCGGGCAGCGCTACGCTGCCATCGCTTTCCGGTGCCACTATCGCAGCACCAGATACACGTGTGTCAACCGTGTCAAATTTGTCAAAGGAATGGCGCTTGTGGACACCGGAACCCCGGAATATAGTGCCGGGTTCGGGCTGCGAAAGTGCGAATCCGTAGTTGGACAGCGCTGCTGTCAAAACTCGTGAGTGAGCCTACCCTTACCTGGATTGAGTGCCGTCCGCGAAGGGGAACGCATGACCGGCCGCATCGTCGCCCACAGTCGCCCGGCCCCCGTGGTCGGGCTGACCGTTCTGCGGCTGAGCAGAATCGCGCCGAGAATGACCAGAATGGTCGCCGGCGGTCCGGGCCTGGCGCGACTGCGGCCGAGTCCATTTACCGACTCGTACCTGCGCATCGTCATTCCACAACCGGGCGTTCACTATCCGGCTGACTTCGACCTGCGGCAGATATGCGCCGAGTTGCCCCGCGCGGACTGGCCCCGCACGCGCACCTACACGGTGCGGGCGCTGGACCCGGTGGCCGGCGAACTCGTCATCGACTTCGTCAACCACGGACGTCCCGGCCTCGTGCCGCCCTGGCTGGCCGCCCTGAGACCCGGCGACCGGGTGTTCGTCGGGGATCTGCGGGGCCGCTACCGGCCCGACGGCGCGGCCGACTGGCACCTGCTGGCCGGCGATCTCGTCGCGCTGCCAGCCATCGCCGCGACGCTGGAGGCGATGGCGCCGGGCACCCGCGCGACGGTGCTTGTCGAGGTCGCCGACGTGGCCGATGAGCTGCCGTTGCGCACCGCCGCCGACGTCGAGATCCGCTGGGTGCACCGGGCCGGCGGCGGCAGCCTGACGCAGGCGGTCCGGTCGCTCACCTTCGCTCCCGGCGTGGTGCAGGCGTTCGTCCACGGCGAGGGCGGTGCCATACAGGATCTGCGCCGGCATCTGCTGGGCGAGCGCGGCATGACGCGGGACCTGCTGTCCATCTCGGGGTACTGGCACCACGGCCTCAATGATGAACAGTGGCGGGCGGCGAAGGCGGTCGCGGCCGCCGGGGAGGAACGACGGTCACCGCGCGGAAACCTCCCTACGCCCATCCTCAACGCATGAAGACATTCCCGAAGGCCGCCGTGATGCTGGCCGCCGTTGTCGCGTTGGGGCTGACCGCGTGTGGACAAGGCAATGCACCCGCGCCGTCCTCAGTGGAAAACGATCAGATGGCGCGGTATGCGGCCTGCATGAAGGAGTACGGGATCCACATTCCCGGGCCGGATGAAGGTGAGCCGGCCGGTGGTGTGGTCGCGTTGAACACCAGCGACCCGAAGGCACTGGCGGCCCAGGCCGCGTGCGCACGCCTCGCGCCCAATCCCCACCGGCAGGGTGAACTGAACCCGGGCGATGAGGAAAGGGCCCTCAAGCTCGCGGAATGCCTGCGCAAGAATGGGATCAAGGCAAAGGATCCGGAGCCCAACACCGCTCAGGTCACCCTTGAAGAAGGTGCCACGTACACTGCCGAAAAACTCGTGGCCGCGTATACGACGTGCAGCAAAGAGGTCGCCGCGCCAACGAGCTCGAGCAGCCAATGATGGCCGACCGGAGGGTGACCATGTTGGACCCCGAGACCACAACTTCCACGCCGGATGAGCCGGTGAAGCCGGCACCGCCGGCGCAAACCTCGCAGCCTCCACCGCACCGTCGTCGCCGGCGTCGCCGGCGCGGTGTGTTGCTCGGCGGCGTCGCCGTACTGGCGGTCGGCGCGGCCGGCACGGCCTACGCGCTGAACAACAGCAAGACCCCGACCACGACGGCCACCTCGCAGCTGCCGACCGCGTTGGTCGAGCGCAAAAACATGACAAACACCATCGACGCGGACGGCACCCTCGGGTACGGCGACGGCTACACCGTGCTGGCTGGCGGCGGCGGGCGGATCACCTGGCTGCCCACCGCCGGCTCCGTGATCAAACGTGGACAGCGCGCCTATGGCGTGGACGGTTATTCCGTCCCGCTGTTCTACGGCTCGACACCGTTGTGGCGGACGCTGCGGTCGGGCGTCAGCAACGGCGTCGACGTGTTGGAGCTGGAACGCAACCTGGTCGCCCTGAAGTACGGCAAAGGGCTCGACGTCGACCGCACGTTCACCTGGGAGACCGCCGAGGCGGTCAGGGACTGGCAGGAGGACCTGGGCCGTAAGCGCACGGGTGTGGTGGCCCCCACGGACGTGGTGATGCTGGCGACCGCGATCCGGGTGGTCAAGGTGCAGGCGGTGCTGGCCGGTCCGGCGAACGGGACGGTCTACACGGCCAGCGACACCCAGCGGAGGGTCACCGTCGCGTTGCCGGTGAGCGAGGCGCAGACGGTCGCCAGGAAGGGTGCCAAGGTGCGGGTCACCCTGCCCGGTGACAAGGAGGCGACGGGGAAGATCACGGCGATCGCGTCGGTGGCCACCGGTGGCACCACGAACTCCCAGTCGCAGACCGGTCAGAGCACCGAGGACGCCACCATCGCGGTGACGATCACGTTGGACCAGTCGGCCGAGGCCAGCACCCTGGACGGTGCTCCGGCGGTCGTGCACTTCCCCAGCACCGTGCACAAGGACGTGCTGGCCGTGCCGATCAACGCCCTGCTGGCCGCCAGCGACGCGACGTACTCGGTCAACGTGGTGGACGCGGACGGCACGGTGCGCTCGGTACCGGTCAAGCTCGGCATTTTCGACGGCGACCGCGTCGAGGTGACCGGCGAGCTCACGCCGGGCCAGAAGGTGCAGGTACCTCGCTCATGACCACCGAGGAGGAGCCCCCGATCATCGCGGTGGAGAACGCCACCAAGATGTACCCGGGCGACGTGCGGGCGCTGCGGGAGGTGTCGTTCGTCGTCCGCCCGGGGGAGTCGTTGGCCATCATCGGTCCGTCGGGGTCGGGCAAGTCGACCCTGCTGAACCTGATGGGGACGCTGGACACGCCGACCACCGGACGGGTCCTGATCCGGGGGCACGATATCGCGAAGCTGCCGGACCGACGGCTGGCTGCGGTACGGGCCCGGTGGATCGGCTTCGTGTTCCAGCAGTTCTTCCTCACCCCGCACCTGACCGCGCTCGACAACGTGGCCACCGGCCTGCTGTACCACGGCATTTCCCTGCGGGAGCGTCGCCAGCGGGCCGAGGTCGCGCTGCGACGGGTCGGCCTGGGGCACCGGCTCGACCACCGACCCAACCAGATGTCCGGCGGCGAGAAGCAGCGGGTGGCGATTGCCCGGGCGGTGGTGGGCAATCCCCCGATGCTGCTGGCGGACGAGCCGACCGGCAACCTCGACTCGGTCGCCGGGGCGAGCGTGCTGCGGTTGCTCAACGAACTGAACGAGGACGGGACCGCGGTCGTCGTGATCACCCACGACCGGGACGTGGCGGCCGCGCTGCCGCGGCGGCTGGAGATCCGCGACGGTCAGATCCACTCCGACTTGGGGGTACTGGCATGATCCCGCTTCCCGAGCCGGTCCGGCTGCGTGCCGTCGACCTGGCTGTCGTCGGGCTGGACGGTTTGCGCGGCCGGCGCATGCGGGCGGTGCTGTCGGCGTTGGGCATCGCGATCGGGGTGGCCGCCATGGTCGGCCTGGTGGGCATCAGCACGGTCAGCAAGGCCGGGCTGATGGCCGAGATCGAGCAGTTGGGCACCAACCTGCTGACGGTGTCGCCGGGTACGTCGCTGACCGGTCAGAAATCCACGTTGCCCAACACCGCGGAGGGCATGGTCGCCCGGATTCCCGGGGTGACCGGGGTGTCGGCCACCGGCACCGTGCCGGGCGCCACGGTCCGCCGTACCGACAAGATCGATTCGGCCACCACCAACGGGATCGCCGTGCAGGCGTCGCGCACCAACCTGCTGGAGGCGCTCGGCGGCACGATGAAGTCGGGCACGTTCCTCAACGCCGCGACCGGCCAGTACCCGGCGGTCGTGCTCGGCTCGGTCGCCGCCCGCCGGTTGGGCATCGACAAGGCCGGTGGCCATGTCTACATCGCCGGCCGGTACTTCATGGTCATCGGCATCCTGGACAGCCTGCGGCTGGCCACGGAGATCGACCGGTCGGCGCTGATCGGTTGGTCGTACGCGGCCCGGCTGGGCTTCGACGGCCACGCCACCACGCTGTACGAGCGGTCCACGGATGAGACGGTGAACTCGGTGCGTGCCGTACTGGCGGCCACCGTCAACCCGGCACACCCCGAGGAGGTCCAGCTCAGCCGCCCGTCGGATGTGCTGACCGCGCAGGCGGCCGCCAACCGCGCGTTCAACGCGCTGTTCTTCGGGCTCGGTGCGGTGGCGCTGCTGGCCGGCGGGGTCGGCATCGCCAACATCATGGTGATCGCGGTGCTGGAGCGCCGGCAGGAGATCGGCCTGCGGCGGTCGCTGGGTGCCACCCGGGGCCAGATCCGGGCGCAGTTCCTCACCGAGTCGGTGACCCTGTCCGCTCTCGGCGGGGGTGCCGGCGTGCTGGCCGGACTGATTGTCTGTATCGGGTACGCGAGCTTCAAGGGTTGGCCACTGGCCTTGCCTGTGGAGGCGATCGTCGGTGGTGCCGGTGCGGCCATCGCGATCGGTGCCATCGCCGGTGTCTACCCGGCCCGCCGCGCGGCCCGGCTCACTCCCACGGAGGCCCTCGCCACCGTGTGACCGAAAGCCGCTCCGCCGACCGGGGTGTCCCTTCACGGGGCACCCCGGTTCTTTGTCCAACCGTGCGCTTCGGGACGTTGGACGCGGTTGTCCAATGATTGACCGGGGCTATTGCCCAAAGGTCGTCCGGCATTGTCGAAGGCGTTGAATTCACCCACGAAAACACTGTTGTACTGCTTCGCTGTGCCCTCTGGAGTGCGAAAACAGCCTGTACGGCGTCCAACTGCATACGTATTCGGTTGGACGACAGTCAGTTGGCCGAATCGATCGTCGGCATTGTTGAACCGACGGTCATGCGTTGGAATATGCTCGCCGGTCTGCGCGAACATGAATGCGAACAACGGAATCTGCGCGGCGTTTCGGCGTGGCTCGACGCATGAGGAGGCACGTGATGGTCCCGTTGTCATTCGCGCAACGACGGCTGTGGTTTCTGGCGCAACTGGAAGGCTCAGGCGTCACCTACAACAGCGTCATCGCCGTCGCGCTGCACGGCGGGCTGGACGTCGCCGCGCTGGGTGCCGCGGTACGTGACCTGCTGGTGCGGCACGAGTCGCTGCGTACGGTCTTCCCGGCTGTGGACGGTGAGCCACACCAGCTGATCCTGGACCCGGCGGAGCTGGACTGGGCGTTGCAGGTGCGGCCTACCGACCCGGCGGACGTGGCCGAGGAGGTGGCCCGGGCGGGGCGGCACGAGTTCGACCTCTCCACCGACGTGCCGATCCGCGCCTGGCTGCTGGTCACCGCGCCGGACGAGCACGTGCTGGTGCTGGTCCTGCATCACATCGCCACCGACGCGTCGTCGCACCGTGCGTTGGCCCGGGACCTGTCCGCGGCGTACGCGGCGCGGCTGGGTGGCGGGTCGCCGGCGTGGGAGCCGCTGCCGGTGCAGTACGCCGACTACACCCTGTGGCAACGGGAGCTGCTCGGCGATCCGTCCACTGCGGACAGCCGGTACTCGGTGCAGGTGGACTACTGGCGGCGGGCGCTGGCCGGTGCGCCGGAGGAGCTGGCCCTGCCGGCCGACAGGTCCCGACCGGCGGTGGCGAGCCACCGCGGGCACCGGGCGCCGTTCACGGTGAAGGCCACGGTGCACCGAAAGCTGGCGGAGCTCGCCCGGGCCGAGGGCGCGACCGTCTTCATGGTCCTGCAGGCCGCCCTGGCGATGTCGCTGTCGCGCCTCGGCGCCGGTACCGACATTCCGCTCGGCACGGCGGTCGCCGGGCGTACCGATGAGGCGCTTGACGATCTGATCGGTTTCTTCGTCAACACGCTGGTGGTGCGCACCGACCTGGCCGGCGACCCGGAGTTCCGGCAGGTGCTGGCCCAGGTGCGCCGGACGAGCCTGGACGCCTTCGCGCACTCCGACGTGCCGTTCGAGGCGCTGGTGGAGGAGCTGGCCCCGGAGCGGTCGCTGGCCCGCCACCCGTTGTTCCAGGTCATGCTCATCCTGCAGAACGCGGCCGGGGCGAGTCTGCAACTGCCGGGCGTGACCGCCGAGCCACTCGCGTCGAACCTGCCGGTGGCGAAGTTCGACCTGGACGTGGCGCTGTCCGAGACGTTCGACAAGCGGGGCCGGCCGGCCGGGCTGACCGGGGCGATCCTCGGCGCCGAGGACCTGTTCGACGCCCCGACCGTGGCCCGCATCGCGCGCTGTTTCGGTCGCGTCCTGACCGCCGTGGCGGCCGACCCGGACGTCCGGCTGCACGCGGTCGACGTGCTGGATCCGGCCGAGCGCACGCTGGTCGTGGGCACCTGGAATGACACCGTGGCGAAAGTCGCCGACGGGTCGGTGGTCGAGTTGTTCGAGGCTCAGGTACGCCGGTGCCCGGACGCGGTCGCGGTGGTGTTCGACGGTGCCGAGCTGACCTATGCGCAGCTGGACGCGGCGGCGGAGACCGTGGCGGGTGGCCTGCGCGGCCGGGGTGTGGGCGCGGAGTCGGTGGTCGGGCTGTGCCTGCCCCGGGGATTCGATCTCGTGACCGCGATGGTGGCGGTGTGGAAGGCCGGCGGCGCGTATGTGCCGATCGACCCGCAGCTGCCCGCCGATCGGGTGGCGGTGATGCTCGCCGACGCCGGGGTCGCGCTTGTCGTGGGCGACGGTGTCGGGCTTGCGGAGTTGCGGTCGGGGCCGCAGGGCGTGCTGCCGGCGGCCGGGCCGGATCCGGCCGGGTTGGCGTATGTGATCTACACGTCCGGGTCGACGGGTGTGCCCAAGGGCGTGGGCGTCTCGCACGGGTCGTTGGCGAACCTGGTCTCGGTGTTCGGCCCGATGATGGGCGTCGACACCGGCACCGGCGTGCTGCAGTTCGCCTCGTTCAGTTTCGACGCGTCCGTGCTGGACGTCGCCGTGGCGTTGACCGGTGGTGGGTCGTTGTGGATCGCCACCGAGGAGCAGCGGGCGCAGCCGGACCGGCTCGCCGAGCTGTCGGGTGTGACGGCGGCGAGTGTGGTGCCCTCGCTGCTGGATGTGCTGGACCCGGCCGAGTTTCCCCAGCTGGGCACCGTCCTGGTCGGCGCGGAGGCGATCAGTGGCACAACGGCGGCCGCATGGTCGGCCGGTCGGCGGCTGGTGAACACGTACGGCCCGACCGAGGCGACCGTGATGGTCGCCGCGGAGACGGTCGACGCGGACCGTCCGGGTCCGGTGCCGTTCGGCCGGCCGATCGCCAACACCCGGCTGTACGTGCTGGACGAGTGGCTGTCCCCGGTGGCGCCGGGAGTGGTCGGCGAGGTGTACATCGCCGGCGCCGGGCTGGCCCGTGGGTATGTGAACCGGCCGGTGTCGACCGGCGAGCGGTTCGTGGCGTGCCCGTTCGGTACCGGCGAGCGGATGTACCGCACCGGTGACCTGGCCCGGTGGACGCCCGATGGGCAGTTGGTGTTCGCGGGTCGGGCCGACGAGCAGGTGAAGATCCGGGGCTTCCGGATCGAGCCCGGCGACGTGGAGGCGGCTCTGCTGGCGCACCCGCAGGTGGCCCGGGCGGCGGTGGTGGCCCGGGAGGACAAGGGCGAGAAGCGGCTGGTGGCCTACACCGTGCCGAGCAACGGCGCGGTGGACCACGCCGCGGTGCGGGAGTTCCTGGCCGGGCGGCTGCCCGAGTACATGATCCCGTCGGCGTTGGTGGAGTTGGCCGAGTTGCCGCTGACCGCCAACGGCAAGCTCGACCGGCGGGCCCTGCCGGCACCGGAGTGGACCACGGGCGTGGGACGGGCGCCGGCGAGCGTGCGCGAGGAGATCCTGTGCGGGGCGTTCGCCCAGGTGCTCGGGCTCTCCTCGGTCGGTGTCGACGACGACTTCTTCCGGCTGGGTGGGCACTCGTTGCTCGCGGTACGGCTCGTGTCGCGGATCCGGGTACTGCTGGGTGTTGAACTTCCGTTGCGGGTGCTGTTCGACGCGCCGACCGTAGCGACGCTGGCCGCGCGGCTGGCGGGTACGCAGCGGCCGCGGGTCGCGATCCGGCCGGGGGCGCGTCCGGAGCGCGTACCGCTGTCGTTCGCGCAGCGCCGGTTGTGGTTCCTGCACCAGCTGGAAGGGCCCAGCGCCGCCTACAACATTCCCGGAGCCCTGCGGCTGACCGGTGACCTGGACGTCGCGGCCCTGGCCGGGGCGTTGCGTGACGTGATCGGGCGGCACGAGCCGCTACGCACCGTCTACCGGGCCGCCGACGGCGAGCCGTACCAGCACATCCTCGACCTCGCCGAGATCGACTGGGAGCTGCAGACACGGCAGGTCGACGCCGACGAGTTGCCGGCGGCGGTCGCGGAGGCGGCGCACGTCACCTTCGAGCTCTCCACCGACCTGCCGTTGCGGGCGACGCTGCTGCACACCGTGGCCGGCGACCGGGTGCTGGTGATCGTGTTGCACCACATCGCCAGTGACGGTTGGTCGATGGCCCGGCTCGGGCGCGACGTGTCGACGGCGTACACGGCGCGGGTGCGCGGCGAGGCGCCGGCCTGGGCGCCGCTTGCGGTGCAGTACGCGGACTACGCGATGTGGCAGCGGGAGCTGCTCGGTGAAGGCTCGGAAAGCCTGCTGTCAACCCAGGTCGAGTACTGGCGGCGCACGCTGGCGGGGGCCCCGGAGGAGCTGGCGCTGCCGGTGGACCGGCCGCGTCCGGCGGTGGCCAGCCATCGCGGGCACCGGGTGCCGTTCGGCGTGTCCGCCGAGGTGCACCAGCGGCTGGTCGAGCTGGCCCGGGCCGAGGGCGTGACCGTCTACATGGCTCTGCAGGCCGCGTTGGCGGTGCTGGTGTCGCGGCTCGGCGCGGGTACCGACATTCCGATCGGGTCGGCGGTGGCCGGGCGTACCGATGAAGGTCTGGACGACCTGGTCGGGTTCTTCGTCAACACATTGGTGATCCGGACCGACCTGTCCGGTGACCCGCAGTTCCGCGACGTGCTGGCCCGGGTCCGTGAGGCCGGCCTGGGTGCGCTCGCCCATCAGGACGTGCCGTTCGAGCGGCTCGTCGAGGAGCTGGCGGTGACCCGGTCGCTGGGTCGCAACCCGCTGTTCCAGGCCATGCTCACCATGCAGAACATCGAACGGGCCGACCCCGGCCTGCTCGGCGTACAGGTGACCCACGGCGACGACGTGCCCGCCCAGGCGGCCCGCTACGACCTGCACCTGACGATCGGCGAGACGTTCGACGACCAGGGCCGCCCGGCCGGCCTACGGGCGTTCATGACCCTGGCGGCGGACCTGTTCGACGACACGACGGCGGCCCGCGTCGCCGCCTGGTACGGCCGGGTGCTGGAGATCGTGACAGCGGCCGCGGACGTGCGACTGGCCGCGGTGGACCTGCTCGACGCCGACGAGCGCGGTCAGGTGCTGCGGGATTGGAACGACACCGCGCCCGCCCGGCATGAGCCCGCGGTCCTGCGCCTGTTCGAGCAGCAGGTGGCGGCGACCCCGGCGGCGACCGCCGTGGTGGCCGGCGAGGACTCGGTGACCTACCGGCAGCTGGACGCCGCCGCGAACCGGCTGGCCCGGCACCTGTACGCGTCGGGCGTGGGCGCGGAGTCGGTGGTCGCACTGTGCCTGCCGCACGGACTGCCGATGCTGACCGCGATCCTGGGCGTCTGGAAGGCGGGCGCGGCGTACCTGCCGGTCGACGAGCGCCTGCCGGCCGAGCGGATCGCGTTCATGCTCACCGACAGCGCCGCCCGGGTGCTGCTGGCGGAACCTTCCTCCGATGCCGTTGCGGCCGGGCGGTCGGTCGGGGTCCCGGTGTTCGGGCTGGCCGACGCGCGACGCGACGATGGCGCGTTGCCGGCGGACATCGACCCGGACGGGTTGGCGTACGTCATCTACACGTCCGGCTCCACCGGGACGCCCAAGGGTGTCGCGGTCCGGCACGGGTCGCTGGCCAACTACGTGGCCTCGGTGTCGTCCCGGCTGGGCTGGGGCGCACCCGGCGCGCGGTACGCGCTGCTCCAGCCGCAGGTGACCGACCTGGGCAACACGGTGGTGTTCGTCGCTCTGGCCACCGGTGGTGAACTGCACGTGCTGGACTCCGCCGCGGTGGTGGACGCGGCCGTGGTCAGTGGGTACCTGCGCGACCAGCGGATCGACTTCGTCAAGGCGGTCCCGTCGCACCTGGCGGCGCTGTCGGCCGAGTCCGGACCGGACGGGGTACTGCCGGCCGGCTCGCTCGTGCTCGGTGGCGAAGCCGCCCCGGCCAGGTGGGTCGCCGACCTGGTGCGCGCGGCCGGCGACCGGCCGGTGTTCAACCACTATGGACCGACCGAGACCACCATTGGCGTGGTCACGGCCGAGCTGACCCCGGCGCTGCTCGCCGACGGTGTCGTGCCGATCGGTACGCCGATCGCCGGCACCCGGCTCTACGTGCTCGACGACGCGTTGGCGCCGGCGCCGGTCGGCGTCGCGGGCGAACTCTATGTCGCGGGGGCGGCGCTCGCGCGCGGGTACGTGGCGCGGCCCGGGCTGACCGGCGAACGCTTCGTGGCCTGCCCGTACGGCGACGGCGAGCGGATGTACCGCACCGGCGACCGGGTCCGGTGGACCCGCGACGGGCAGGTGGTATTCCTCGGCCGCGTCGACGAACAAGTCAAGATCCGTGGGTACCGGATCGAGCCGCGCGAGGTCGAGCAGGTCCTGCTGACCCACCCGCAGGTGTCGCGGGCCGCGGTGATCGTCCGCGAGGACGGCCCCGGCGAGAAGCGGCTGGTCGCCTACGTCGTGGGTGCCGAGGTGGGGGACCTGAGGGAGTACCTGGCCGCCCGGCTGCCGGACTACCTGGTGCCGGCGGCCGTGGTGACACTGGACGCGCTGCCGCTGACCGCGAACGGGAAGCTCGACCGCAACGCGCTGCCCGCGCCCGAGGACCTCACCGCACCGGCCGCCGGACGGGGACCGGCCAACGACACCGAGGTCGCGCTGTGCGAGGTGTTCGCACAGGTCCTCGGCCTGGACTCGGTCGGGGTGGAGGAGAGCTTCTTCGACCTCGGCGGGCACTCGCTGCTCGCCATCCGGCTGCTGTCGCGGATCCGGGCGCGGCTGGGCGCCGAAGTAAAGATCCGGACCCTGTTCGAGGCGCCGACCGTGGCCGGGCTGGCCGCACACCTGGCCGGACCGGCCACCGGCCGCGCCCGCGTGCGGGTGCGCGCCGGGTCGCGTCCGGACCGGGTACCGCTGTCCTTCGCGCAGCGGCGGCTGTGGTTCCTGGACCGGCTCGAAGGACCGAGCCCGACCTACAACCTGGCCACCGCGGTGCGGCTCTCCGGTGACGTGGACGTGGCCGCGCTGAGCGCCGCGTTGGGTGACGTCATCGCCCGCCACGAGCCGCTGCGCACCGTGTTCCCGTCCGTGGACGGCGAGCCGTACCAGCGGATCCTTCCGGCGTCGGACGTGCGCTGGGAGCTGGACGTGCGCCAGGTGAGCGCCGGTGAACTGACCGACGCGGTCACCGGGGCGACGGGGTACGCGTTCGATCTGGCCGGCGAGGTGCCGATCCGGGCCTGGCTGTTCGAGGTCGGGCCGGCCGAGCGGGTGCTCGTGCTGGTGGTGCACCACATCGCGACCGACGGCTGGTCGCACGCCCGGCTCGGGCGCGACCTGTCGGTGGCGTACGCCGCCCGGCTCGGCGGCACGCAACCGGCCTGGCAGCCGCTGCCGGTGCAGTACGCCGACTATGCGATGTGGCAGCGGGAGCTGCTCGGTGACGGCTCGGATCCGGGCAGCCTGCTGTCCACACAGGTCGACTACTGGCGGCGGACACTGGCCGGCGCGCCGGACGAGCTGGCACTGCCGGCGGACCGGTCACGTCCGGCGGTGTCGAGCCACCGCGGGTACCGGATCCCGGTGTCGATCCCGGCCGACGCGCATGAGCGGATCGTCCAGCTGGCCCGTGCCGAGGGCGCCACGGTGTTCATGGTGGTGCAGGCGGCGCTCGCGGTGACGTTGTCCCGGCTGGGTGCGGGGACCGACATCCCGATCGGGTCGGCGGTGGCCGGCCGGACCGACGAGGCGACCAACGATCTCGTCGGCTTCTTCGTGAACACGCTGGTGATCCGCACGGACCTGGCCGGGGATCCGCAGTTCCGGCAGGTGCTGCGGCGGGTGCGCGAGGCGACGCTGGGTGCCCTCGAGCACCAGGACGTGCCGTTCGAGCGGCTGGTGGAGGAACTGGCCCCGGAGCGGTCGCTGTCCCGACACCCGCTGTTCCAGGTCATGGCCGCGGTGCAGCAGAGCGACCGGGCCGTGGTGGAGCTGGCGGGGGTCACCGCGACGGTGCCGCCGCTGGACGGACTGATGTCGGCCGCCAGATTCGACCTTGAGGTATCGCTGGCCGAGGTCGTTGACGAGCAGGGGCGTCCGGCCGGGCTGCGGGGGGTCGTGGTCGGGTCGGCGGACCTGTTCGAGGAGTCGACGGTACGGGCGCTGGCGGCCCGGTGGGCCCGGGTGCTCGAAACGGTGGCCGCCGATCCGCAGATCCGGCTGCGCGCGGTGGAGGTGCTGGACGCGCAGGAGCGGGCCCAGGTTCTTCTCGACTGGAACGACACCGCGGTGGCGCCGGCCGAGGGCTCGGTTGTGGAGCTCTTCGCACAGCGGGCGCAGGCGCAGCCGGACGTGGTGGCGGTGGCGTGCGACGGCGTTGAGCTGACGTATGCGGAGCTGGCCGACCGGGCGGTCCGGTTGGCGCGCGGGCTGCGGGGTCTGGGGGTGGGGCCGGAGTCGGTGGTCGGCCTGTGCCTGCCCCGGGGCGTCGACGTGGTGACCGCGATGCTCGGCGTGTGGCAGGCGGGCGGCGCGTACGTGCCGATCGACCCGCAGCTGCCGGCGGACCGGGTGGCGGGGATGCTCGCCGACGCGGGCGTGCGGTTGGTGCTCGCCGAGCACGAGATGCCGGTACCACCCGGGGTCGCTGTTGTTGATCTGCGCGATCCGGTGTTGGTTTCGCCGGGGCCGGGTGAACCGTTGCCGACGCCGGATCCGCGAGGGCTGGCGTATGTGATCTACACGTCGGGGTCGACCGGGGTGCCCAAGGGCGTCGCGGTGTCGCACGGCTCGCTGACGAACCTGGTGTCGGTGTTCGGCCCGTTGATGGGGGTCGACGCCGGCACCGGCGTGCTGCAGTTCGCGTCGTTCAGCTTCGACGCGTCCGTGCTGGACGTCGCGGTGACATTGGCCCGGGGTGGGTCGTTGTGGGTGGCCGAGGAGGCGCGTCGGGTCGAGCCCGGTCGGTTGGCGGAACTGGCCGGGGTGTCGGTCGCCAGTGTGGTGCCCTCGCTGCTGGACGTCCTGGATCCGGCCGAGTTCGCCCACCTGGCCACGGTGCTGGTCGGCGCCGAGGCGATCAGCGGCGCGACGGCGGCCGCGTGGTCGGCCGGTCGGCGGCTGGTGAACACGTACGGGCCGACCGAGGCGACCGTGATGGTCGCCGCCGGGGAGGTGGACCCGGACCGGTCCGGTCCGGTGCCGTTCGGCCGGCCGGTCGCGAACACCCGGTTGTACGTGCTGGACGGGTCGCTGTCGCCGGTGCCACCGGGTGTGGTGGGCGAACTCTACGTCGCGGGTGCCGGGCTGGCGCGCGGGTATGTGGGGCGGGCCGGTCTGACCGGTGAGCGGTTCGTGGCCTGCCCGTACGGCGACGGCGAGCGGATGTACCGCACCGGGGACCTGGCGAAGTGGCTTCCCGATGGGCAGCTCAGCTTCGCCGGGCGGGTTGACGAGCAGGTGAAGATCCGCGGGTTCCGGATCGAGCCC
>NZ_BAAALT010000109.1:0-13723 GCF_039528515.1 Luedemannella flava | reverse complement strand
GGCCGCGCTCGGTGGCCGCCCCCGGGCCGGCGCGCGGGGCGAGCGGGTGCGCCGCTCCCCGCAGTTCCGTGACGGTGCGTTCCACAACAATGTGGTGACCACCACGATGCAGCCGGCGACCGCCGGCACGATGCTGCGCAACCTGCTCCTCGGCGGCGAGCAGCGCCAGCCGGTGGGGCAGGTGCCGCTCGTCACCAGCAACGACGCCGCCACGGCGCCCACCGACGGCCTCGCCGTCACGTGGTACGCGCACGCCTCGGCGCTCATCGAGATCGCCGGCAGCCGGATCCTCGTCGATCCGGTGTGGAGCGCCCGCTGCTCGCCGTCGCGGCTGCTCGGTCCGCGCCGGCTGCACGAGATGCCCGTCGCCCTGGCCGACCTGCCCCCCGTCGACGCCGTGATCATCTCGCACGACCACTACGACCACCTCGACATGGCCACGATCCGGTCCCTGGTCCGCACCGGCGACGCCGTGTTCGTCGTGCCCCTTGGCGTCGGCGCCCACCTGGAGCGCTGGGGCGTGCCGGCCGACCGGCTCGTCGAGCTCGACTGGAACGAGGACGTCACGGTGGCCGGCGTCACGCTCACGCTGACCGCCGCCCGGCACTTCTCGGGGCGCGGCTTCGCCCGGGACAACACCCTGTGGGGCTCGTGGGTCGTCGCGGGCGGCGGCCGGTCCGTCTTCTACACCGGCGACTCCGGCTACTTCGACGGGTACGCCCGGATCGGCGCGGAGCACGGACCGTTCGACGCGACGCTCATGCAGATCGGGGCGTACGGCGAGGCGTGGCCGTTCATCCACATGACGCCCGAGGAAGCGGTGGCCGCCCACCTCGACCTCGGCGGCAACCTGCTCATCCCGGTCCACTGGGCAACCTTCAACCTGGCGTTCCACGCCTGGACGGAGCCCGCCGACCGGCTCTGGGTCGAGGCCAAGGCCCGCGACGTGCGCCTGGCCGTCCCCCGGCCCGGCGAGCGCGTCGACATCGACGACCCGCAGACGGTCGACGGCTGGTGGCAGTCCCTCGCATGAGCGGGAACATCGGGCCGGTGGACGCCGGTCGGGTGCCCCGTTATGTCGGGCCCGCGACGTTCGCGCGGCTGCCGAGGATCGACCAGGTCGGGCGGGCCGACGTCATCGTGCTGGGGATCCCGTTCGACAGCGGGGTGAGCTTCCGGCCCGGCGCCCGGTTCGGCCCGGCCGCCATCCGCGAGGCGAGTCGCCTGCTCCGCCCGTACCATCCGGGTCTTGATGTTGAGCCGTTCGCGGCGGCACAGGTCGTCGACGGCGGTGACCTGGCGGTCAACCCGTTCGACATCGCCGCGGCCATCGACACGGTGACCCGCGAGGCGGGCGCGCTGGCGGGCGACGCCGCGCTGGTCGTGCTCGGCGGCGACCACACGCTGTCGCTGCCGCTGCTGCGCGCCACCGCCGCCCGGCACGGCCCGGTCGCGCTGCTGCACTTCGACGCGCACCTCGACACCTGGGACTCGTACTTCGGGGTGCCCTACACCCACGGCACGCCGTTCAGGCGCGCGGTCGAGGAGGGCCTGCTCGACACGGACGCGCTGTGCCACGTGGGCATCCGCGGCCCGCTCTACGCGAAGGCCGACCTCGACAACGACGCCCGGTTCGGGTTCGGCATCGTCACCTCGGCCGACGTCATGCGGCTCGGCGTGGACGCGGTCGTGGCGCGGCTGCGCGAGCGGGTCGGCGACCGGCCGCTGTACGTCAGCGTCGACATCGACGTGCTCGACCCGGCGCACGCGCCCGGCACGGGCACGCCGGAGGCGGGCGGCATGACCAGCCGCGAGCTGCTGGAGATCCTGCGCGGCCTGCGCGGGACGCGGCTGGTCGGCGGCGACGTCATGGAGGTCGCGCCGGCGTACGACCACGCCGGCATCACCGCCACCGCCGCCGCGCACGTGGCGTACGACCTGGTCAGTCTGCTGGCGCTGACCCCGCGAGCGGGGGCAGCGCCGACCACGGGAACGTGATCCACTCCTCGGTGCGCCGCCAGACGTACTCGCACTTCACGGTGGAGCGGGACTTCTCATAGAGCACCGCGCAGCGCGCCTCGGCCACGTGCTCGGCGCAGAAGTCGCGGACCAGCTCCAGCGTGCCGCCCGTGTCCGCGACGTCGTCGGCGATCAGCACGCGCGCGCCGGCCAGGTCGACCGGCTTGGGCACCGGCGGCAGCACGACCGGCATGTCGAGGCGTTCATCCACGCCGGTGTAGAACTCCACGTTGATGACGTGCAGGTTCTTGACGCCCAGCGAGTAGCCGAGCGCGCCGGTGGGGAACAGCCCACCCCGCGCGATCGCGAGAATCAGATCCGGCGCGTAGCCGTCCCCGACGACCTGTTCCGCCAGCTCCCGGCTGGCCCGCCCGAAGAGCTCCCACGACATCACCTCGCGCGCCGCCATAACGTTCAGCATCGCAAGCGCGACCGCCCATGGAGAAGGCGGTTGCCGCCATGTGAGGCTTCAGGCCCCGCCGCGATCGCCGTGCCTGGGCACGTAGGCGGGCTTGCTGTCGAGTTCCAGCGGCCGCAGCCGTGACCACGTCTCGTCCGTCGGTTGGCTGCGCACGCGGAAGCGCGGCGGCTTCAACCCATCCAGAGGTACGAGGTCGAGCGCCTCGGTCGCGACCCGCCACGGGACGATGACGACCTCATCCTCGCCGGGGGCGCGGACCAGCAGGTACTCGGCGGTGGGCAGCAGCTCGCGCGAGTCTCCCGACCAGCTGGTGACCGTGCGCACCGACTGGTCCTGGGTGTGCACCACGTTGACGGCGCCCAGCACGGCGTCCGGCCCGATGAGGTCCGGGCGGGCCGCGAGCAGCCGCGCCTGCGTGGCGTACTCCGTGGCGGACAGCAGCGCGGCCGCACCGCGCACCCGCACCGCGACCGGGTGCCCGACGGGCGCGACGTACGGCAGGATCGAGCCGTTGTCGTCGAGCGTGTAGCCCTGCGGGGACAGCGGCCAGTTCGCCTCGGCGAACTCGGTGGCGGCCACCTCGAAGATGCGGCCGAGGCTGTCGGGGTTGTCCGGGCTCAGGATGACCGTCGACCGGTCGGGCAGGAACGCCACCGGCCGCCCGCTCACCCAGCCGGCCAGGGCGGCGAGCCGCCCAGGCAGCAGCAACCGCGCCGCGAAGTAGGGGTCGTCGGCGCCGATGAAGCGCAGCGGCCGCCGGGCCGTCGGCGTGAGCGCCATGTGCACTGGCGTCGTTTCGGCGAGGTTGGCCCAGGCCTGGGCGAACACGTCGGCCTCGTCGACGCCCCAGCCGGCGACCTGTTCGCGGGTGACGTAGAGCGGCCCGGACGGCATGTCGATGACGACGTACTGCGAGAGGTACGGCAGCGCCGGCCGGGTGAGCATCGTCGGGCCGTCGACGGGCGCGGTCAGCGCGATCGACGCCGACTGCACGACCGGGCGCAGTCGGGCGCCGACCTCGCGCCAGCCCTCCGGCGGCGCGGGGGCGTTGACCATGCTGACGACGAGCTGCAGGACGCGGCGTTGCCGGGCCGCGCCGGTCGTGTCGCCGAAGTCGAGGAACGGCCGCTCGAGGTCGAGCCAGGCGGGGCGTTCGCCGGCCACCCGCTGGTAGGCGATCGCGAACTGGGCGGCGTCGTACCAGACCTGGGCGAGGCCGGACTCCTGCGCGGCCGTCAGGACGTGCCGGGCGAAGCGCTCGCGGGCGTGATTCCCCACGCGCTCGTCCAGGCCCATGCCGCGCACCGTACCCAATCGACGTGGCCGATTGCACCCTTGCAGGTCCGCTGCGCGGGCGCCACGCGCGCGTGGTCTCGGCCTTTTCGCCCTATCCGTCGTAATCTGGACAGATGACGGTGAATCCCGCGAGCTCTGGCCCGGTACGCCGGGTCCCCCTCTCGGGCAGCCGGCGCGCGCCGCTGCCCGGCGCCCATCGCATCGGGCCGACCGACCCCGCCACCCCGGTCGACGTCACGGTCGTCCTGCGCCGGGCGCCCGCCGACCCCCGCCCGGGCACGGGCGCGGACCCGGACGACATCGCGGCGATCGAGCGGTTCGCGGCCACGCAGGGCCTTGAGGTCACCGACGTGCGGCCGGCGGCCCGCTCGGTCGGGCTGCGCGGGCCGGCCGAGGCGATGTCGCGGGCGTTCGGCGTCGATCTGGTCGACTACGAGATCCCCGGCGGGGCCTTCCGCGGCCGGGTCGGCGTGGTCCGGTTGCCGGCGGACCTCGCGCCCGCCGTCGTCGCCGTGCTCGGCCTCGACGACCGGCCGCAGGCGTCGCCGCAGGTGCGCCTCGCCGGCCGGGCGAAACCGGGCGGGGACGGCTTCGTTGTGGCGCACGCGGCCGCGAGCGGGCTCAAGCCGACCGAGATCGCGCGCTGGTACGACTTTCCGACCGATGTCACCGGCGCCGGGCAGACCGTCGCGGTGATCGAGCTGGGCGGCGGTTACCGACAGGAGGACCTGGACGCGTACTTCGCGTCGCTGGGCCTGCCGGTGCCGGCGATCGTCCCGGTCGGCGTCGACGGCGCCACCAACGCCCCCGGCGCGGAGGCCGACGCCGAGGTCGCCCTCGACGTCCAGGTGATCGGGGCGATGGCCAACGGCGTGAAGATCGTGGTGTACTTCGCGCCCAACAGCGCCCGCGGCTTCTACGACGCGATCGCGGCGGCCATCCACGACGCGGACCACCACCCGTGGATCGTCTCCATCAGCTGGGGTGCCCCCGAGCCGACCTGGACCGCGCAGTCGCTGGACGCCTACGACGCGCTGTTCGCCGACGCCGGTGAGCTGGGCGTGACCGTGTACGCGGCGGCGGGCGACCACGGCGCGACCGACGGGGTCGCCGGCGGTGGGCTGCACGTCGACTTCCCGTCGTCGAGCCCGTCGGTCATCGCGTGCGGCGGCACCCGCCTCGCCGACGACCCGGGCGCCGAGGCCGTCTGGAACGCCCTGGCGACCGGCGGCGGCGCCACCGGCGGGGGCGTGAGCGCCCACTTCCCGCTCCCCGACTACCAGCGCGACCACGGGGTGCCGGCCCGCCCCGACGGCAGCGCCGGGCGTGGCGTGCCGGACGTCGCCGCCGTGGCCGACCCGGCGACCGGGTACGTGATCCGGCTCAACGACGCCGACGTGGTCGCCGGGGGGACGAGCGCGGTGTCGCCGCTGTGGAGCGCGCTGACCGCGCTGACCAACGAGCGGTCCCGGGTCCGGTCCGGCGCCCCGCACAAGCGCCTCTACGCGGCCCCGACCGCGCTGCGCGACATTCTCACGGGCGGTAACGGCGGGTTCACCGCCGGCCCGGGCTGGGACGGCTGCACCGGGCTGGGCGTGCCGGCGGGGGAGCAGACGGTGACGGCCCTGAGCGCCACGGTGGATCCCACCACGTAGCGCCTCGATCAACGCCGGGCAGCGCCCACGCGACCTCATCGTGGACACTTGCGCCGTGGGCGAGGCGACCGGACGGCACCAACCCGTCATCGACCTGGGCGAGTGGGGTGCGACGCCGGTCGACGAGCCGTCGTGGGCGGACGCGGACACCCCTGCCCGGCGGCGTCGGCTCCTGCGCCGGTTGGGCCTGATGGTCGGGCTGGTCGGGCTGCTGGCCCTCGGCGGGGCCACCACCCCGTCCACCCCGCCGAAGCTGCTGTGGAGCCAGCCCGACGTGCGGATGTTCGACGTCTGGGGCGACGTGGTCTTCGTGCACGACCTCGACAGGCGCAGGCTCACCGCGTACGGGCTCGCCGACGGTGTCGAGCGGTGGCACCGCGACGGCGTACGCGACCCGTCGATCTTCGTGGTCGGCGACCACCTCGGCATGGTGGCCGACCAGTCGGCCGGCTGGGACAACATCCAGTGGCTGGACGCCGCCACGGGCCGCACCGAGGCCACCTTCTCGGGCAGCATCATCGCGGTGGAGCCCGGCGGCACGGTCGTCGCCGTGCGTTCCGACGAGGACGGCACGGACCTCGCCCGCGTCCGGCTCGACACGGGCGTGCGTACGCCGTTGTTGTCGCTGCCCGCGAACGTCCTGTGGGCGAACGACCCGCAGGGCCGGCGCCTTGCCTGGTGGGACGCGGAGGGCGTGCTGCACGCGCGGGACCTTGTGACGGGCGCCGAACTGCGCCAGCGGGTCCCCGTGCCGCCGGTCCTGGCGTCGTTCGACGTGCTGCCGCGCGGGGGCATCGGGTACACCGGCGACGGCTGGTTGGTGACCCGGCAGGGCGACGCGGGCATCACCGTGATGTCGTTCCGGGCCGACGATCTCACCCCGCGGTGGACGCGGGTGGTGCCGGCCGCGACGCAGACCCCCGGGGGCGACCAGCTCTACGCGTACGCCTGGGGTTGTGGGCCGGTCGTCTGCGTGTCCGCCGACCAGGGCGTCACGACGCTGGACGCGGCCGACGGCCACGTGGTGCGTCAGGCCCGCATGGACCTGATGTCGGTCGACGACAGTGTGTGGCAGATGGTCAACCTGCGCGGCCCCGACGACGTGTTCGTCACCCCCATCAACATCGTCACCGGAGAGATTCCGTACCCGGCCTGGCAACGGTTCGGCCAGATCGGGCGCGACGTCGGGCGCTACCTGCTGCGGCTCGACCGGGGCGACGCCCTGACGGTCGGCGTCTTCGACCAGTCCACCGGCCGCATGACCCGCCTCGGCACGGTGCCGGATGCCGAGACCAGCTGCGTGTTCGTGGCGCCCCGTCTCGTCTGTCTGGACGCGTCGGCCGACGCGACGCTGCGGGTCTGGCGGGTGCGCGGGGTTGGCTGAGCAGGTCATCGAACTGGGGGAGCAGGTCTACGCGGGCAGCGGGCCGGCCGGCACCCCGTTCGCCTGGCGGCGCCCGGTCCGGGTGCTGGCGGCCGTGCTCTGCCTCGCGGGCGGGGCGGTGGCGGTCGAGGAGACCGACGCGACGTACCTCTATGTCGTCCCACCCGGCGTCGGCGATGACGAGCTCGTCGCGGACATACTCACCGGCGAGGACCGGTGGATCATCGGGTCCGACGGCCGGCACGTCTTCGTCTGGGCCGCGGACGGGTCGGTGTGCCGGCACGACCTGATGGGCACGGCGGGGATCACCAGCGCCACGTCCCTGCCGGGGTTCTCCGGGGACGACGGGGGCACGCTCGTGAACGCCGGCCCGCTGCTGGTCGCCGGGCGGAACGCCGGCGGGACGATGACGGTGACCGCGTTCGACCGGCGGGCCTGACCCACAGCTGGACCGCGACCTTCCCGGAGCCGTCCGGCGTTACCGCCACGGCGAGGGGTTCCTGTCGCCGTACGGGTGCGGGCTGGTGCTCTCTGCGTGTCGAGCCGGGCCGCCGACGGGAGCGCGCGCACCCGGCTGCCGGACCTGACCGACGGACACCAGCTACGCGTGAGCGACCGGCCCGTCGTGGCGGTCGGCGACGGCCGGTGCTGCTCTCGGCGATCCGCCCGGAGGGCACCGCGCTCGCCTTCTCCGACCCCGACCGCGCGCGGTCGGGGTCGGTCGGGACGGCGCCGCCGGGGTACCCGCAGTGCGCGTTGGCCGGGCTGTCCGTCGCCTGTCGCAGCCAGGGCACGGACGCTACGGTGCGGGTCTGGTGCCTGCCGGTGCGGGCGCGCTGACCCCTCATCAGGGGACTTCGCCGATCAATCGGGCAAAGTGTGCCCCAGTGGGCTTGACGGACGTTGTGGCCTGGGTCACGATACCCGGGCAGTATTCGCGTCCATAAATGTCTACATGGGGCGTACGGCCGGCGCCCTCGAAGCGCCGCGCCCGCGCCGGTGCGGAGGTACGACCGTGGGACGCCAACTCATGATCTGGCCGGCGCTGCGGATGCGCCGGGCGCTCGTGTCCCGGGTGCTCACCCGGCGCGGCGCGGTCGGCCTGGTCGCCGTCGCCACCGTACTCGTCGCGACCACCGTCCTGTCGGGCCGGGCGGACGCCGCCACCGCCTGCCGCACAACGCTGATCGACGGCACGTCGCTTGGAAGTTACGCCGCGTCGCAAGCCGGGCGGGAATACCGCCATCCCAGGGGCTCCGACCACAACAGCTCGTCCGAACGCCATCAGATGTCTCCAGTACGATCGTGAAGGTGAACGCCACAGATGTGGACATTCACTGCCATCTCGACGGGGTCTGGGTGAGCCGGCACCGCGCGACGGGTTTTGTGGGCACGCCGATGTGGCTCATCATCAACCTGCAAATGGAAGGGTCGTCCGGCGCTCCCGGGCCGAGCGGCGACACCTACTACCGTGCCCGCAACGTTTACGTAGGACGCAACCGTGCTTGGTGATCCAGCCGCCCGGCGCCTGCCGGCGCTCCGTCCCGCCGCGATGACGCTCGCCCCGGAGACGCCCGACGACACGCCGACCCCGGCCGGTCCCGAGGCCGAGGGGGCGTCCGCGCCCGCCGGGCCCGCGACCGCGGAGGCACCCGGGCCCGCGGCCGCGGAGGCACCCGAGCCCGCGACCGCCGGGACGCTCGAGGCCGCCGGGTCCGCGCCCGCCGCGAAGCGGTCCGCGCTGGCTTCGGCGCTGCGGGTGCTGCGGCACGAGTGGACCATCGCCGCGCTGCTCAGCGTGCTGGCCGCCGTCGTGCTCACCTGGCCGACGCTCAAGGACCCGGCGCACACCATCCCGGCCGACCTCGGCGACCCGGCCCTGCAGGCCTGGCAGGTCGCCTGGGCCGGGCACGCGCTGCTGACCGACCCCACCAACCTGTGGCACGGCAACGGGTTCTATCCCGAGTCGTTCAGCTACGCGTACTCGGACACCCTGCTCGGCTACGCGCCGTTCGGCTTCTTCGGTTCCGGCACCGAGGCCACCCTGATCCGGTACAACCTGCTCTTCGTCCTGGCCCACGCGCTCGCCGCGTTCGGCGCGTACGTGCTGGCCCGCCAGCTCGGGTCCGGCCGCGCCGGCGGCGTCGTCGCGGGCCTGGTCTTCGGCTTCGCCCCGTGGCGGCTCACCCAGGCCGGGCACCTGCACGTGCTGTCCACCGGCGGCATCGCGCTGGCGCTGGCCATGCTCGCGCGCGGGCACGGCTGGTCGCTGCGCGACGGCTACCGACCCGATCGCGCCAGACCCGGCTGGGCCATCGCCGGCTGGCTCGTCGCCGCGTGGCAGATCACGCTGGGCTTCGGCATCGGCGTGCCGTTCGGGTACATCCTGGCGATCATCGGGCTCGCGGGCCTGGTCGGCTACGGCGTGACCTGGCTGAGCCGGGGGACCCGGCCGCCGTTCGCCCGCCGGCTGCTCTACGCCGACCTCGGCGGGGTGCTCGTCTTCCTCGGCACGGTCGCCTTCATGGCGTGGCCGTACCTGCAGGTGGTGAAGCTGAACCCGAGCGGGCGCCGGTCGATCGCCGAGTTGGCGCAGTTCTCCCCGCCGCTGCGGGGCCTGTTCACCGCGCCGGGCGAGAACTGGATGTGGGGCCAGCGGCACGAGGCGGCGCGCGCCCTGCTCACCTGGACCCCCGAGCAGGCGCTGCTGCCGGGCTTCGCCGTGATCCTGCTGGCGGCGGTGGGCCTGTTCGTCTCGCGGTGGAGGATCCACCAGCGGCTGCTGCTGTCGGCCGGCATCCTGGTGACCGGGGCGCTGGCCCTGGGGCCCAACTTCAACGGCGACGGTCAGCCGGGCTACGTGACGCTCTACAACCTGCTGCCGGGCTTCGACGCGATCCGTACGCCCGGCCGGTTGATCGTCTGGACGACGTTGCTGCTCGCCGTGGCGGCGGCCGGCACGGTGACGGCCATCAGCGCGTTCGCCCGGACGCTGCGCGACGAGCGGGTGGCCCGGCTGGTGCACGCCGGGCTGGCGGTGGTGCTCGTGGCGGTCTTCGCCGAGAGCATCAACACGCTCGGTCACCCGGAGATGGTCAAGCCGCCGGCCGCCCTGCACGGGATCGAGGGCCCCGCGATGATCCTGCCCTCCGACGGCATCCTCGAGGCCGACATCCTGCTCTGGAGCACGGACGGCTTCCCGCGCATCGTCAACGGCCTGAGCGGTCTGACCCCGCGCAGCCAGGACGAGGCGCGCGGGGCCACGCACAACTTCCCGGACCGCGCGAGCGTCGACTACCTGCGCGGCATCGGCGTACGCACGGTGGTGTTCCTGCGCGAGCACGGGCGGGAGGGCACCTGGGCGCAGGTGCCGGACCGGCCGATCGACGGGCTCGGCATCACCCGCGAGGACTTCGGCGACGCGATCGTCTTCCACCTCAGTCCGTAACAGGTCGTGCGTTTGTGGCCTCCATCGACTAATGTCGCTGGGCCACATGGGCGAGGTCGTGACGGGTACATTCCAGCAAGTTGCGATTCGTTAAACAGGATCGGCCGAAAGGCCATTGTGTCCAAGCCGAGTGCCCGGCCAACGTAGCAGAGTGCGACTGGAGGTGACCGGATGGTGAAGTTGGCGACCCCGTGGGGCATCGTGCGGGCGGCGGTATCCGCCGCGTGCGTTGTCGCGATCGCGGCGTCGTTCATCGCCGTCCTCCGCCAGTCGTCCGCAGCGACCGACGCCGACGCCGCCGTGGTGCTGGCCGAGCGGCAGGGCGTCGTCTACCTGCACCCGCTGACCACGCTCATCGGCGAGCTCGTCGAGGCGCAGTCGGCGGCGGTGCGGGCCGAGAAGGTCGACGTCGAGAAGGTGCGCAAGGCGCTCGACGGCGTGAGCCGCGCGGACGCTGGCGTGGGTTCCGCGCTCGGCACCCGGCAGCGGTTCATCGACCTGCTCGACAAGGTCAACGGCGTGCTGGACAGCAACCTCACCGGCCGCCCCGCCTACGAGGCGTACACCGACGTGATGCTGCTGCTCCAGGATCTCGCGCGTCGGGTCGGCGACTCCTCCAACCTCGTGCACGACCCGGACCTCGACTCGTACTACCTGATGAAGGCAGCGCTGGAGCAGCTGCCCACCGCCATCATCAACGCCGGGCGCGCCGCCGACCTGGTCGCGCTGAACGCCCGCGACGGCAGGCTCGCCGGCGAGGCCGAGGTGCAGGTGGCCGTCGCCCGGTTCGGCGTGGCGCAGGCCGCGGAGCAGGTCAGCGCGGGCATGAACGTGAGCATCGACGCCACCCAGCGCGACGAGCTCGGCGCCCAGATCACTCCCCGGCTCGACGCGTTCCGCAACGCGACCAACACGTTCGCCCCGTCGACCATGCTGGCCGAGTTCGCCCAGGACGTCGACGGGAAGGTCCTGGCGGCCGCCGCCCACGAGGTATTCACCACCGCGCTGCCGCTCGCGCACAAGCTGCTGAGCGAGCTCGACGAGGTCCTCGCCATGCGCGAGCGGGCGCTGACCGAGCAGCGCCGCTCGACGGTCTGGTCGATCGTGATCGTGTCGCTGTCCATCTTTGTGATCTTCTGGGTCGTCGTGCTGAGCCGTCGCCGGCCCGGCCGGCGTGGCACCGCCGTCAAGGCGCCGCCGGCCAACGCCACCGACGGTCTCGCCCTCGGGTCGGTGGGCGACCTGCGCCGCCTTCTGGACGAGGAGCTGGTCGACTCCGGCTACCGGGGCAAGGGACGCGGCCGGGGGCGGGGCGATGCTCAGTAGGCTGGGCATCCGTCAGAAGCTGGGTCTCCTGCTGGCGATCCCCTTGGTGGCCGTGGTTGCCACGGCCGTGCCGTTCGTGCTGGACCGGGTCGACTCCGCGGGCTCGTCCCGCGCGACCGCCGACACCGCCACCGCGGCCCGCGACATCGGCGGCCTCGTGCAGAACCTGCAGCAGGAACGGCTGCTGGCGCTCGGCCTGCTCACCACCACCACGCTCAACCGCAGCTCGTTCGTGGCCCGCGCGGCCACCAGCTCGGACGAGGTGGCCCGGTTCACGGAGGCGCCCGGGACCCGCGCCATCATGCGCTCGGCCGCCGGCGCGATCGCGCTCCTGCCCGGCGTGCGTCAGCAGGTCCTGGAGCGCACGATCGGCCCCGTCGGCATCTACAACACCTACCGCCAGGTCATTCTCGGGCTGCTCGCCGCGCTGCGGCTGTCCAGCCCGTCCAGCGCGGACGTGCTCGGCTCACGTCAGCTCGAGGCCCTGGAGTCGCTGGTCCTCGCCACCGAGGAGGCCAGCAGCGTCAGCGCGCTCCTGGTGATCCTCGCCGGCAACCGGTCGGTGGACCGGGGCCTCCTCGACACGGCGCAGGCCGCGCGCGACCAGTACATGGAGCGGTTCCGCCAGCTGGCGCTCCCCGGTCAGACCGCGCTGGTCGACGCCGTCGAGGCCGGTCAGGCGGCGGAGCGCATCCGGAAGTACACCACCGCCCTGGCCGCCGCCGCCCAGGCCGGCCCGCGGGGGATCTCGGTCGGCGACGCGCTCACCGCCGCGATCACCTACACCGACCTGCGCCGGGTGGCGCAGGACCGGGTGGCCCGCGAGGTGGCCGTCGACGCCGAGGCCCGGGCGTCGGCCGCGGCCAACACCGCCACCTTCATCGCCGCCCTGAACATCATCCTGTTCATCGTGGTCGTCGCCCTGGGCGTGCTGGTCAGCCGGTCGATCTCGCGGCCGCTGCGCCGCCTGACCCGGACCGCCACCGTCGTGGCGAACCTCGCCCGCGCCGAGCTGGTCCGCGTCGCGGACTCGGACGAGGCCGACGAGGGACCGCCGGCCCTGGCCGCGGTGGACATCGACGCCGCCGGCGAGATCGGCGAGCTGGCGGACGCCCTCAACCGGGTGCAGGTCACCGCGGCCATGCTGCTCGAGCGCCAGGTCGTGGTGCGCCGCAACACGGCGGTCATGTTCGCCAACATCGCCCGGCGCACCCAGAACCTGGTGGGTCGGCAGCTCGCGCTCATCGACGACCTGGAGCGCAACGCCCCGAACCGCGACCTGCTCACCCGGCTGCACCGGCTCGACCACGTCGCGAGCCGCCTGCGCCGCAGCGCCGACAGCCTGCTGGTCGTCTCCGGGACGATCGACGCGACGGTGGCCACGTCGCCGACCCTGCTCGTGGACGTGATCCGGGCGGCGCTCGACGAGATCGAGGGCTACCGGTCGGTCGAGCTGGAGCAGATCGCCGACGTGGCCGTCTCGGTCGGCCTGGCCGGCGACCTGCGCCTGCTGCTGGCCGAGCTGCTGGAGAACGCCGCCAACTTCTCGCCGCCCGGGGTGCACGTGCGGGTGCGCGCGGAGCTGACCGACGAGTGCCGGATCTCGATCGTCGACCACGGGCTCGGCATGTCCCAGATGCGTCTCGCCGAGGAGAACCAACGCCTGCTCGAACGCGAGCGGCTCGACCTCGCCCCGACCCGGATGCTCGGCCTGGTGGTGGTCGGCCGGCTCGCGCGCCGGCACGGCCTGACGGTGCGGCTCGGTCCCTCGGCGGGCTCGGGCGTGACGGCGACCGTGTCGGTGCCGGTCCGCCTGCTGGCCAGCGCCGCAGCCGCCACCCGGGTGACCGCGCGACGCCGGGCGACGACCCAGTTCGTGCCGGCCGTGGTCCTGCCCGAGCCGCTGTCCATCGAGTCGGACGGCTCGTTCGCCTGGTTCGCCGTGGGCGAGACGGCGGCGATCGAGGCGGGGCCCGGCAACGGCAACGGGAGCCGGGCGACGACAGCCGTCACGGAGATCCCGTCGCGGGCCGCGCTGCCCCCGCCGCCGCCCCAGGCCGCGCTGCCCGAGCTGCCCGTGCGCGAGTCCGGGCTGCCCGTACGGCAGCCGGGCGCGACGCAGGCCGCCACCGAGCCCGACACGCCGGCCGTGGAGGCCGCGGAGCCGCCCAGCC
>NZ_BAAALT010000108.1:0-8286 GCF_039528515.1 Luedemannella flava | reverse complement strand
GGGGCTGAGGGCGTTTTCATATACGCCCGCGTCCGGACCCCCGGGAAACACCAACGGTAGGCCCGGTATTACGTGGGAACGCGACACGCGACGATGCTCCGAACACGCGCTTGGAAGATCAATATTGTCGCGCGGGAAAATGTCTGGCGGGCGAGAGACCCGGCCGCGACGATGGGGCGTGCTTGTTGAGCTCTGGCCCCTGTTCGGGCTGACCATCGTCACCTCGCGCCTCGAACTGCGGCTGCCGCGGGATGGCCAACTTACAGCGCTGGCCGACCTCGCGGGTCGGGGGATTCACGCGGAGGACGAACGACCGTTTCTGACGCCGTGGACCGAAGGTGAGCCGCAGGACCGGGCGCGGGCTGTGCTGCAGGGGTTCTGGAGCCAGCTGGGCGACTGGGAGCCGGCGGACTGGAGACTCGGCGTCGGTGTCTTCCGCGATGGCGAGCCGCTCGGGATGGTGACGCTGCGGGCGAGGGACTTTCCGGTCGTCCGTGAGGTCACGACCGCGTCCTGGTTGGGCATCGCGCACCACCGGCAGGGGTACGGGACCGAGGCGCGGGCCGGGCTGTTGAGCCTGGCGTTCGACCACCTCGGCGCGGCGGCCGCGCGTACCGAGGTGTTCCAGGACAACCTCGCGTCGCAGGGTGTGTCCCGCAAGCTCGGCTACGAACGGGACGGCATCAGTGTCGACGCGCGCGACGGGGAGGCGCTCGTGTCGGACCGGCTGCGGTTGACGCGCGATGTGTGGTTCTCCCGAGAACGGCCGACGGTCACGGTCAGCGGCCTTGCCGGCTGCCTGCCCATGTTCGGCCTCTGACACCTCGACGAACGACGACGGCGCGTGCCCTGATACCAGGGGCACGCGCCGTCGTCGTAGCTACGGGCTACCTGCGGTGCAGGACGCCCTTGCGGATGTCGGGGTAGAGCTTCCTGCTCTCGGCCAGCGAGCGGTTGAGGAAGTAGATCTGGCCCAGGCTGCCGTGGTCGCCCCAGACGCACACCGTCAGCGGCTGGCCCGACGTCGTGGCGGTGCCGCACCGGGCCACGCCGCCGAGCGGGCCGGCGTCGATGTCCTTGGCGTTCTTCACGTCGATCTGCGCCTGCATGCCGATGAAGGCGCCGCTGACCAGGGCGGCGGGGTTGTCGTTGTCGACCGCCACGGCGGCCACCATGACGAGGGCCGTCGGGTCGTCCGGGTCCTCGTACGTGCCGGCGGCCGCGGTGGTGGCGTTGGGGATGCTGGCCTTGAGCTCGCCCTCCAGGTCCTCCGCGGTCTTCTCCAGGTCGGGCTGATCCGACAGGGTCAGGCCCGCCAGCTTGGCCGGCGTGCTGACGCTGGCACCCTTCTCGGCCGCGAAGTCGTCCGCCGGCTTAGGGGCCGCCGAGGTCGGCGTGCCGGCGCTCGGGGTTGTCCCGGTGCTGGTCGTCCCACCGTCATCGGAACGCAGGAGCAGGACCGTGCCGCCGATGCACAGCGCCAGCAGCACCACGACGCCGACCGCCAGGCCGACCCACAGCCCGGCCCGCGACTTCTTCGGCGCGGGGGCATAGCCGCCGGGGGCGCCGAACCCGGGCTGAGCCGTCGGGGCGTCGTAGGTGGGCTGGGCCGGGACGCCGTACGTGGGCTGAGCCGGCGTCCCGTAGGCGGGCGCGCCGTACGCGGGGCCACCCGAGGCGGGCTGGCCATAAGCCTGGCCCGCCACCGGCTGGCCGGACGTCGGCTCAGCGCCGGGCTGCCCATACGCGGGCTGGCCGTAGGCGGCCGGCTGCCCGTAGCCGGGCTGGCCGAAGGGCTGGTCGCCGGACTGGCTCGTCGGCACATACGTCGGCGGNGTACGCCGGCGACCCGTACGCCGGCGACCCGTACGCCGGCGACCCGTAGGACGGGGTGCCGTAGGACGGCGTGCCGTACGACGGGGCGCCCGACGCCGGCGCGCCCTGGGTGGGCTCGCCGGCGGCCGGGGCGCCGTACGCGGGCCGTCCGTAACCCTGGCCCGGGACCTCGGTCGGCGGCTCGTCGCCGGCATGGGCGGGCCATGTCGGCGGCTGGCCGCCAGGCGGCAGGTACGGGGACTGTGGGTCAGACATCAGTGGATCTCCGTTGCGGGGGTGTGGAACGTCAGTTCCGGACCAGGACCTCGTTGCGGATCTGCTTGAACAGAGCGGCGCTCGAGTCGATGTCGCGGTTGAAGAAGATCGTGACGCCGAGGCTGCCGTGGTCGGCCCAGGCGCACATGACCAGGTCGATGCCCTCGCTGCTGCCCTTGCCGCACTTCGCCTCGCCGCTCATCGGGCCGGCGTCAACCTTGCGGAGGTCGGTGATGACCAGGCCGTCGGCCGAGCCGCCGCCGAACGCGTCGTCGAGCTCCTTGGCCGGCGAACTGATCTTGCCGGTCAGGCCGTACACCATGACGATCTTCTGCGGGTCGGCCGGGTCCTCGTAGAACGCGGCGACCGAGCTGGTCTCGGACGTGACCTCGGCGGCCAGCTGCTTCTTGAGCGCCTCGGCGGTCGCCTGTCGCGTCGGGTCGGTGCTCTTCGTGAAGCCGACGAGCGCGTCGGGGGTGCGCAGCGTGGCGTTCTGCTCGGCGAGCGCGCCGGTGATGGCGGGCAGCAGGAACACGGCGCCCGCGACCACGGCGGCGATCACGATGGTCAGCACGACCGAGAGCGTGATCCACAGGCCCTTGCGGGAGCGGCGCGGCGGCGGCGGGTACTGGCCGTAGGTGTCGACGCCCACCGGCGGCACCGAACCGGGCGGGGCAGCGGCCGGCGCCGACCCGTAGGCGGCCGGCTGCACCACGGCGGAGCCGTGCGCGGACGGCGCCACGGGCGCCGAGCCGTACACGGGCGGGCCCGCGGTGGGGGACTGACCATAGGAGTGGGGGTCGGACATGAGGGGGGTGCTCCTTCCGGGGATACCCGCAGCATAATGGGGTCGTGCCAGTGGTACCCCACGGCGGAGGGGCGTCCTGAGCCACACCCGCGCCCGGTCCGTAGACTCCAGGGCGTGACTGTCGCTTCCGATGCCCGCGCCGACAACTCCCCGAACACCCTCGCCGCCGCCTATCAGCCGGCGGAGGTAGAGAGCCGGCGATACGAGCAGTGGGTATCGGGGGGGTACTTCAGGGCGGACGCGGCGAGCGACCGTCCCGCGTTCACTATCGTCATCCCGCCACCGAACGTGACCGGTTCCCTGCACGTCGGCCACGCCCTGGACCACACGATCCAGGACGCGCTGGTGCGCCGCCGCCGCATGCAGGGGTACGAGGCGCTGTGGCTGCCCGGCATGGACCACGCCGGCATCGCCACCCAGAACGTCGTCGAGCGCAAGCTCGCCGGCGAGGGCCTGTCCCGCCACGACCTGGGCCGCGAGCAGTTCGTCGACCGGGTCTGGCAGTGGAAGGCCGAGTCGGGCGGGGCGATCCTGGGCCAGATGCGCCGGTTGGGCGATTCGGTCGACTGGGACCGCGAGCGCTTCACCATGGACGACGGCCTCTCCCGGGCCGTACTCACGATCTTCAAGAAGCTGTACGACGACGGCCTGATCTACCGCGCGGAGCGGATCATCAACTGGTGTCCGCGGTGCCTGACGGCGCTCAGCGACATCGAGGTGGACCACAGCGACGACGAGGGCGAGCTGGTCAGCATCCGCTACGGCGAGGGTGACGACAGCATCGTCGTCGCCACGACCCGGGCGGAGACCATGCTCGGTGACACGGCGGTGGCCGTGCACCCCGACGACGAGCGCTACCGGCACCTCGTCGGGCGCGAGATCGAGCTGCCGCTGACCGGCCGGCGCATCCCGATCGTGGCCGACGCGCACGTCGACCCGGCGTTCGGCACCGGTGCGGTGAAGGTCACCCCCGCGCACGACCCGAACGACTTCGAGATCGGCCAGCGGCACAGCCTGCCGTCGATCACGATCATGGACGAGCGCGCGGTCGTCACGGTGCACGGCCCGTTCCAGGGCCTCGACCGCTACGAGGCCCGCCCGGCCGTCGTCGCGGCGCTGCGCGAGCAGGGGCGCATCGTGGCCGAGAAGCGGCCCTACGAGCACTCGGTCGGGCACTGCTCGCGGTGCAAGACGACCGTCGAGCCGCGGCTGAGCCTGCAGTGGTTCGTCAACACCGGGCCGCTGGCCCGCGCGGCCGGCGACGCGGTCCGCGACGGCCGCGTGCGCATCGAGCCGGCCGAGCTCGCCAAGCGCTACTTCGCCTGGGTCGACAACATGCACGACTGGTGCATCTCCCGCCAGCTGTGGTGGGGCCACCGCATCCCGGTCTGGTACGGCCCGGACGGCGAGACCGTCTGCGTCGGCCCCGACGACGAGGTCCCCACCGGCGACGGCTGGCGCCAGGACGAGGACGTGCTCGACACGTGGTTCTCCAGCGCGCTGTGGCCGTTCTCCACGCTCGGCTGGCCCGACGAGACCCCCGAGCTGGCGAAGTTCTATCCGACGAGCGTCCTCGTCACCGGGTACGACATCCTGTTCTTCTGGGTCGCCCGGATGATGATGTTCGGCCTGTACGCGATGGACGGACGCCAGCCCTTCGACGTGGTCGCGTTGCACGGCATGGTGCGCGACCAGTACGGCAAGAAGATGAGCAAGTCGTTCGGCAACGTCGTCGACCCGCTCGACTGGATCGAGCGCTTCGGCGCCGACGCCACCCGCTTCACCCTCGCGCGCGGCGCCAACCCCGGCGCCGACGTGCCGGTGAGCGAGGAGTGGTGCCAGGGCTCGCGCAACTTCTGCAACAAGCTGTGGAACGCCACCCGGTTCGCGCTCATGAACGGCGCCACCACAAAGGGTGGGCTGCCCGCCCATGACGAGCTGTCCAGTGTGGACCGGTGGATCCTGTCCCGGCTGCAGCACGTGATCGCCGAGGTGGACGAGCAGTTCGAGGCGTTCGAGTTCGCCAAGGTCTGCGACACGCTCTACCACTTCGCCTGGGACGACGTCTGCGACTGGTACGTCGAGCTGGCCAAGCCGGTGCTCGGCGGGGGCGGCCCGGCCGCCGACGCGACCCGACGGGTGCTCGGCCACGTGCTCGACGCGCTGCTCAAGCTGCTGCACCCGGTGATCCCGTTCGTCACGGACGAGCTGTGGTCGGCGCTGACCGGCGAGGCGACCATGGTCCGCGGCCCGTGGCCGACCGCCGACCGGTCCTATGTCGACGACGCCGCCGAGGCCGAGCTGGCGGGCCTGCAGCGGGTGGTCACCGAGGTGCGCCGGTTCCGCTCCGACCAGGGCCTCAAGCCGGGCCAGCGGGTCGCCGCGAAGCTGACGGGCCTCGGGGGCGCCGGATTGAGCGCGCACGAGCCGCTGATCCGCTCGCTGGCCCGCCTCGACGCGCCGGAGGAGGGCTTCGCCGCAACGGCGAGCCTCGCCGTCGCCGGCGGGGTCGACGTCGAGCTGGACACCCGCGGCAACGTGGACGTGGCCGCGGAGCGCGCCCGCCTGGAGAAGGACCGCGCCGCGGCCGAGAAGGAGGCCGCGCAGTGCACGGCCAAGCTCGGCAACCCCGCCTTCGTCGACAAGGCCCCCGACGCGGTCGTCGCGAAGATCAAAGACAGGCTCGCGGTGGCTGAGGCGGACATCGCCCGCATCACCGCCGCGCTGGAGGCGCTTCCTACTTCATGAGCGAGCGCAGCGAGCGAATCATCAGCTCAGGGGTTGACTCATGGCGGCGCCGGAGCGCAGCGGAGGCGACGGTATGAGTACGTACGCAGAGGTCGAAGCGGAGCTGAACACCCGTGGGTACACCCGGATGGTCTTTGATCTGGGGCGCATCCAGGGGCTGCTCGACACATTGGGCAGTCCGCAGCGGGCGTACCCGTCGATCCACCTGACCGGCACGAACGGCAAGACGTCGACGGCCCGGATCATCGACGGCCTGCTGCGCGCCCAGGGGGTGCGCACCGGGCGGTACACGAGCCCGCACCTGGAGACCGTCCGGGAGCGGATCAGCATCGAGGGTGCGCCGCTCAGCGAGGACAAGTTCGTCGAGGTGTACCGGGAGGTCGCGCCGATCGCGGCGCTGCTCGACGAGAAGGACACCGAGTCGCTGACGTACTTCGACGTGACCACGGCGATGGCGTTCGCGGCGTTCGCCGACGCGCCCGTCGACGTGGCCGTGGTCGAGGTCGGCCTCGGCGGCGCCGACGACGCCACCAACGTGCTGCAGGCCGGGGTGTGCGTGCTCACCCCGATCGGGCTCGACCACACCGAGTGGCTCGGCGACACCATCGAGGACATCGCGACCGCCAAGGCGGGCATCATCCACCCCGGCGCGACAGTGGTGACGGCGACGCAGACCGACGAGGCCATGCGGCCGATCGTGGAGCGGTGTGCCGAGGTCGGGGCGACGCTGGCCCGCGAGGGCAGCGAGTTCGGACTGGTCCGCCGGGCCGTGGCCGTGGGCGGGCAGGTGCTCACGATCCAGGGGCTCGGCGCCACGTACGACGACATCTTCCTACCGCTGCACGGCGAGCACCAGGCGCAGAACGCGGCCGTGGCGCTCGCCGCCGTCGAGGTGTTCCTCGGCGGGCGGCTGCTCGACGCCGAGATGGTCCGCGAGGGCTTCGCGGGCGCCTCGTCGCCGGGCCGGCTCGAACGGGTGCGCAGCGCGCCGACGATCCTGCTCGACGCCGCGCACAACCCGCACGGCATGACCGCCACGGTCACGGCGCTCACCGAGGAGTTCGCGTTCAGCCGGCTGGTCGGCGTGCTGGGCGTGCTCGGCGACAAGGACGCGACGGCCATGCTCGTCCTGCTCGAACCGGTCGTCGACGTGCTGGTGTGCACGGAGAACACGTCGCCGCGCGCGATGCCCGCCCACCAGCTCGCGGAGCTGGCCGTCGAGGTCTTCGGCGAGGAGCGGGTGCACGTCGCGCCCGAGCTGCCCGACGCGATCGAGGCGGCCGTCGCGCTCGCCGAGACCGATGTGGAGGGCGAGCTGAGCGGCGTCGGCGTGGTCATCACCGGCTCGGTCGTGACCGTGGCCGACGCGCGCCGGCTACTGGCCCGATGAACGAACCGGCCGGCACCGAACCGGTGCGCACCGAACCGACGGCGGGCGGGACGGATGCGCCGCGGTCGGGGCTGCGGAACCCCGCCGCCGCGGTGCGCGGGATCGGCGCGGGCGGGCTGGCGGCCGAGGGGATCGTGCTCCTGCTCGCGATCCGGCCCGTCCAGGTGCTCGGCGCCCATCTCACCGGCCTGGCCGTCACCGTGATCGTCGTGCTGGCCGTGCTGTGCCTGGCGCTGGCCGGGCTCATGCGTCACGCGTGGGCGTGGTGGGCCGGCGCCGCCGTGCAGGTCGCGCTGGTCGCGTGCGGGTTCGTCTTTCACGCGTCGCTGGGCGTACTCGGCGTGATTTTTGGGCTTTTGTGGGGTTATCTGTTGTGGGTGCGGCGGTCGGTCCTGCGCTGATCGGAGCGGGGGTGTGGCGATGTCGGACCGGATAGCGACCCTTGTTCGCCACAGCCCGGCTACGGGGTGCGGCTGCCGAACGCGATCGGCTCGTTGAGCTCGATGATGTTGCCGTCCGGGTCCTCCAGGGTGGCCACCCAGATCTCCGAGCGGCCGTCGCCGCCGCTGCGGTGCGGCCGGCTGCGGCACGCCACGCCCTCGCGCTCCAGGTCGTGGTAGACGGCCGCGATGTCGGTGACGTCGAGCAGGAGCCGGCGCAGGTTGCGGGCCGGAACGGGGTTCTCGGCCACCCGGCTGAGCAGCACCCGCCCGCCCGGGAAGCTGAACTCCGCGCGGCCGCCGGCGGCCGCGACCTCGGTGAAGCCCATGACCTCGCGGTAGAAGCGGCGCGACCGGTCGATGTCGGCCACGTAGAGCTTGGTGCCCACGCCGTGCACCGTCTGGCCCACCGCCGTGCGCTGGTTGAGCACCTCGCCCACGATGACCTCGGCGGACGGGAACTGCGACTCGTCGCGTTGGCGCGGCACCCGGCGGGGCAGCGGCTCGTCGACCGGCTCGACCGTGGCCGTCGCCGGCCTGGGCTCGTCCACCAGCCGGGTGGCCTGGTCGGCGTGGGCGTCGAAGGGGTCGGGCGCGGGCTCCGGTCCGGGCTCCGGCGGGGCCCACAACGCGTCGTCGGTCTCCGCGAACCGGGGCAGGTTCGGATCGTGCCGGGGGATGCTGGCGGTGCCACGGACCGGCCCGCCGGCGTCGTCGGCCCACGGGCTGGCGGCGCGCGGCTCCGCCGGCTCGGCGACCTCGTCGACGGGCGCGGGCCGCTCGACGACGCGGGCGGTGCCCGTCGCCGG
>NZ_BAAALT010000107.1:0-11910 GCF_039528515.1 Luedemannella flava | reverse complement strand
GCAAAGACCAAAACGCCGAGTTAATTATCGGCAGTCCCTTAGTGCCGCGTCACGCAGCTTCATCGGGTAACCGTCGGCGGCACGGCCGAGCAAGGTGATGATGGACTGCCAGTCGACTACTTCGTCGGAAAGGGCCACCCATCGAAGGTGCAGCGATTATCCGGTCCACACGAGTTCCGCGTCCTTTTCGGTGACGCCGCCGGAGACGGTGATGTCGGTTCGGCCGGTCGCTGTTGTCCACTGACGGGGTTCGATGATGTCGGTGGTCCATCGGTAGGTGACCTGTGCCTGGCCAGGGCTGGTCGTGTGGACCGTGACGGCTCCATCCGCGGCGAGGTCGAGGCGAACTTCTGGGTAGCGGGTGATGGTCCACCGAACGCTGTCGATGAACGGTTGATAGTCGGTCGGGGTGTAGTCGAATGGACAGCTCAGCGGGGTGTCGACCTGTGGGTCGAACGAGGCGATGGCGGCGCAGGCATCGAGCTGGGCTCGGACTTGCCGGGTGATCTCGTTGACGGCATCGGGTTGGACGGTGACCGGCACCGTAATGGTTTGCATGTCGCCGGCGGCGCTGGCGATGATCTGGATCGGACTGGCCACGTACAACGGGTCAGCGGGCGCGGTCACGGTGTACCGGCCCGGCGGCGCCCACACGCCAACGCTGGCCGGGAGCCGGTCGGGGACGGCGGTGGGAACCTGAGCACCGGCAAGCTGAACGCTCGAGAAGTGCTGGCTGCGAATATCGAGATGCTGCCCGGGCGGGTCAACGATCTGCCAGGGACGTAGTAGCCCGGTGCCGCGTTCCAGCGTGATGATTGCGGTCTGCGGGGTGCCGGCGATCTGGTAGGAGATGGCGACGGTGGCCCGGTTTTGGCGGAGTCCGCCGGTGGTGGTGACGCTGTTGATGTGCAGGTCGGTTGGTGGTTCGTACCCGCTGGCCAGCGCGCCTGGCTGGCAGAGCGGGTTGAGTCCGCACGGTCCGAGGTCGGCCAGACGGCTGGCGTCGCGGTCGGCCAGGGCGGCGAACAGGTCGCGCACCGGAGTGTCTGGTTGGTAGATGAGGTCTTCGACGGTCAGTGCCCGCGCGGCGGCGCCGACCAACCCGATGGTCACGATCCCGGCGACAAGGATGCGGATACGTAGCTGCCGGCGACCGGCAGCGAGCCGGGCCATGGTCGCGGCGGCCACGGCGTCCGGGTCTGGTTCATTCGGGTCGCCGACGCTGTCGAGCACGATCACCGGCTGGTCGGACCCGTCACCGAGCTGCAGCTCGCCGTTCTTTATGGGTGGGTCCGGTCGAGCAGCGTTGATGATCTCCGTGCTTTCAGGGGCGGCCGGCCGCGAGTCGTGTCGGGTGTGGCAGCGCGGGCAGTAGCCGGTGACGGGTTGGCTGGTGGCGTGGCAGCGCGGGCACCGCGCGACGGTGGTCGTCATGGCGGGGTCTCGTGGCTGGTGGGCGGGTTCACGGCGCGGATGATCCACCATGTGGCAATCGCGGCGGCGTACCCGACGGCGAGGATGGCGCCGGCATCGGCGACGGCGAGCAGTAGCGCCGCTGGTGCGATGGGCACGGCGAACAGAAGGCGGGCAACGATGGTGGTGGTGAGTAACCCGACGACGGCGCCTGCGTAGAGCAGCGCGCCGATAGGTAGCGCGAGGGTGGCGGGTAATGCCAGTGAAGTCGCGTCGCCAGTGGCATGGATGACCATGAGGGCGGTGGCGCCGAGGGCGAGCGGGATGAGCGGTGGGCGGAGCCGGTCCAGCCATCGCCAGGGTGGTGGCGGGTCGCGGCGGGTTGCGAGCCCGGCGGCTGCCGCACCGACGGCGACCGGAAGGACGGGTAGCACCGTCCAGGCCAGGATTGTATTGATCGGAAGGTGCCCGACGGCGGTGATGATGGTGGCGATGGCGAGGACCGTGGCGCCAGCGGCGGCGGCTGCGGCCGGTAGCAGGATGGGTAGTCGCCACCGGCTCCCGGCGGTGCTTGGCAGCGCGCCGGGCGCGAGCCAGGGCATCAGTAGTGCGATGGTGATGACGGCGATGGTTATGTGGACTGCGGCGCTGGCCAGCAGGCCCCACGGCGCGAACTGGATCGTGCCGTTGCCGGTGGTGTTCGTGTTGGTGTCAGCGAGGAACAATACGGTCATCGCTCCTGCGGTCGCTGCGGCACCGACTGCCACGGCGACGTCGCGTCCGTCCGGCATCTGCATCGGCTGAGCCACGGTCTGGGTCTCGGTGGGGCGGGCGACCGCACCGCGGGCGGCGGCGTGGTGCGGCTCGTCGACGACCGTGGGTTTTGCGGGTAGTCGCTGTGCCAGGGCCTCTACCGCGCCGGGCAGCAGAGCGCCGGCTCCCACGCAGCACACCTGCAGGGGTGAGTCGGTGGGCAGGTCGGCGGCGGTGATCGTCCGGTGGGCGGTGTCGGCGGCCCGCGCGAGCACCAGTCCGGCCGTGTCGGCCAGTATCGGGCGGGTGAGGCTGACCGCAGGAAGCGGGTGCGGTAGCGAGACGACCACGCTGGTGTGGTGAGCGAGGGCTTCCTTTGCGGTCCGCGCCTGGTCGAGGTCGGCGTACCAGGACACCTCGTCGGGTGATTCGCCGCCTGTGGTCTGGTCGGCAGGTGCCGCAGCGCGGGCTCGGGCGGTCACCGCGTCGAGAACTGCCAGGTCCACGGCCATGCCACCGGCGTCGGGTTCTTCAATGGTGGACAGGATGTCGAAGCCGCCCGGCCGGCGGCGAAGGACCGTCGCGGTGGTGCCGGCACCCAGGTCGCACACCAGGATCGGACTGTCAGCGACCGGTGCGTGGGCTAGGAGGTGCCAGGCGACCGCGACCGGAGCGGGAACGAGTTGCGCGTTGGGCAGGCCGGCGGTGTGGGCTGCTCGGCGCAGCAGATCACGCCGGTGCGGTCCCCATCCGGCTGGCACGGTGAGCATGACCTCGTCGACCGGCCCGCCGGAGTGAGTGGCAGCTTCGGTGGCGACCCGGCGCAGCGTTGCCGCGATGAGGTCCACGACAGGAACAACATCGGTGTCGGCGTCGATCGTCGGCAGGTGGGCGAGCCGGGCCGGTGCGGGCACGAACCGCTGTGGGTGCTCGCTTGCTCGCCGCCAGGCGGCCAGACCGACGACGAGGTCACCGCCCGGCTCGATGAGCACCGCGCTGGGCAGCGTCAGGGCGCCGTCAAATCGAAGGGGTGTCGGGTCGCGGCCGGGCAGGGCGATGACGGCTTTGGTCGCCGCCGCCCCGTAATCCAGCCCCAATCGGACAACTGACACGATCGTCATCATCAATGCCAACAACAGATGATCGCAACCCCGTGCTGGCGGACGATCACCGTCCGTACAGGTTGGTGCCGCCACCATGAGCGAGCCGGAGGCTGACGGCTGCGGCGATGAGGTGTGACGATGACGGGCATGGATACCGCACTGTGTCCGCTCCTGGTGGTTCGCTCATGCGTTGCCGATACGCCGGTGTGGTGGTGACCGGTGCGGTGGATGCGGGTGCTCCGGCGGGCCTCTTGGCTGCTGGCACTGGCCGCCGGAGTACCGGCCATGCTCGTCACGTTGCACACCATGGTCACGGTGCCCGGCGGCTGGAACGCGGTGTTGTCCGGCGCGGTGTCGTGGGCCAGCGCACCGGTCCTGCTCAACCTCGCGGCTGTGCTCGGCTGGCTGTTATGGGCTTGGGCACTTTATGAAGTGGGGGCCGCTGCGGTCGACCGGATGCGACTGCTACGCCGGACACGGCCTGCGTTGCCGCCGCGCGCGCAGAGCCGAGTGGCCGCGCTGACCGGCACGGCGGTCCTGCTGCTGGACGCGATCACCCGATTCACCTCAGGCGCTGGCTCCCCCGCAACACCGACGGCCGTGACCACGGTCGATACCGGCCTCGCGGGACAGTCCATAGGCGACAACGCCGCGCGACTACCGCAGGATTCGGTCTCGCCCAGCGTGGTGGACGAGTCACTTGATACGGATGGACAGTCAGCGGGTGTCGAGGTTCGCGGCGGCTGGCTGCCCACCTCCACCGCCACCGCCATCGCCGCCGCGGCAGCCGGACTCTGGCTGGCTCGCCGCCGCCGCTACGTCCCCCGCACGCCAGGCGCCCGCTACGCCGACGAGCCGTTCACCCTGCCCGCCGGAGTGCTCGCAGTGCGTCGGGCTGTCCACGCCGCCGCGACCGACGACGACGCGGCACCGTGGGCGGTATTGGCCAGCGCACCGGTCGTGGCTACTGCTGGAGCGACCCCGCATGGGCCGCTGCTCCTAGCAGACCTGCCACGCGACGGGCTGGGCCTGGTCGGTCCGGGCGCCGCAGCAGCAGCCCGAGCCGCCCTGGTCGCGGCAACCGCCGCCCGGTGGCCGGTGGCCGGCGTCGCCAACGACCTGACCGCACTGCTCGGCGGCTCAGCCGCCACGAATGTTGCCGACCTGCTCACCGCCATCGTCGCCCCCGACCTGGCGACCGCCCTAACCTTGGCGGCCTCCCGTGCTGCCATCGGTCCCCTGTTGCTGCTGGCCACGTCTCCCCCGCCCGGCCCGACCGCCGACCGACTCACGACGCTGGTCGCACGCGCCGGCCTGACAGCAGTGCTGCTCGGCGGATGGCCCGCCGGGACCACCTGGCATGTTGACACCGACGGGACCACTCGCACCCATCCTGTGGGCGCTGCGCCGGTGGCGCGGCTCGGCGTACTCGACCCCGCCACCACCGGCGACATTCTGGCCACTCTCGCCGCCGCCCACGACCGACCCGCCAACGGACAAGCAGGCGTTGGCCGACCAGCGTCGGCGCCCAACTCCCTCACGTCCGATAACGTCATCCCACATGAGAGGGACGGTGCGAGCCGGTTGCTGCGGCTGCAGGTCCTCGGCCGTCCCTCACTGCAGCGGTCATACCCGGACGGCAGCTGGGGTGAGGTTCACCTTGGGCGGGCCGCAGCCCGGCAGATCCTGGTCTATCTGGCCGCCCATCGTGACGGCGCCACCACCGATCAGCTCAAGGAGGTCCTCTGGCCCGATGTGGCGTCGAGCTCAGCCCGCAACCGGTTCAACACCACCATCTCCCATCTGCGCCTGGCCCTCGCCGACGCTGCCGGTGGCACGGTCTTGCAGCACACCATCGACCAGGCAACGCCCGGTGAGACTCGGCACTGGCTCGATCCCGACCACATCCACGTCGACCTGTGGCAGTTTCAGGACGCCTGGGCGCGGGCCGGCACCGCCATCGATCCGCACACGTGCCGGCAAGCCTTGATTGACGCGGTCGACGCGTATCACGGCGAGTTGGCCGAGGCGTGCCGATACGAGTGGGCCGAACCGCTGCGCGAGGAACTGCTCGCACGCGCCGTTGACGCCTACGCCCACCTGGCCGACCTCGAATTTGACCACGATGCCGCCCTGCGGCTGCTCCAGCAAGCCATCCGCTACTCGCCGCACGCCGAGCACCTTTACCAGCAGGCCATGAAGCGGCACGCCGCAGCTGGCAACCCCGACGGCGTGCGTCGCGCCTTGGCCACCCTCGCCGCACGCCTCGGCGACGTCCACCAGCAGCCTGACCCGACCACCATCGCGCTGGCCGACACACTCCTGGCCAAGCTCGCAGAGCGTCGATAGCGACGCCAGCCCTCGCTGGTTCGGGCAATCCCGACCACGCATGCACAGGGATCGGTGCGGCTCGTTAGGTCCGGCGCAGTTCTCCCGCGCATCGACCGCGCACCGGTGAGCTGCGTTGTTAGCGCCGTGTGAGTTTGCGTTAGCGGCTGTGAGCACCGCATTCGGCGTATCCCGCCGGGGACGGTCGTAGCGTCCTTTACATCGCATGCCGACAGCCGCTTCACCGGCCACTGACCATGAGCGGCCACATCCGGATGTCGATCAAGTTGCTCCGCAGACAAGAGGACCGCGATGACTCGTCCGCGTACAGCACAACGAACAACGTCACGTACGGCTATTCAGCCGTACACGGTCGAGCAAATCCATTCCTGTCCCGCTCCGTCGGGTCCGGGCAGCCCACTCGCGCGCAGCACACCATGAGTCGCCACGGCCTGAAACGTACTGTCGGGCTGGGGCGCCGGTTAGGCAAAGCCGCTCCTGTGTTCGGGTGGGTCCCGATGCTCATCGGATGGCCGGCGTTCGCGCTGAGCACCTACCGATGGCTACCCGCACCGGCCGGCTGGTACCGGCACCTGCTCACCGATGGGCTCAGCGAGCCACGCACCGTCCTGCAGACCGCCACTGGCATCGGCTGGCTACTGTGGATCTACCTAGTCTGTGAGCTGGCCGGCGCCGCCCGACAAGCGACACGGCCACGCACCCCTTTGCGCCGATGGCGGCCACCCGCTCGCCGCCACTACACCGCTACCGCCATCGCGAGCGGCGCTGTCCTGCTCACCGACACCCTGCTACAAACCGGCAGCGCCGCAGCAACTCCCCCGACTGCGACCACGGCCTCTCCGCAGCACCATCACGACTCCGCCGCCGCCATTAGTAGGCCGGTAAAACCTGCAGCCCACACAGTCGCGGGCCGGGCCAGACGCGGTGCCTACTCAAGCGTTCCCGTGTGGGCGGAGCACGCATCCGGCATCCACCATGTGGTCAAGGGCGACAACTTGTGGAACATCGCGCGGGACAAGCTCGGCAATCCGCAGCGGTGGCGCGAGATCTACGTCCTCAACCGTGGCAAGCCGCAAAACAACGGGTACGCACTGCATGACCCGGACGAAATTCACATTGGCTGGGTGCTCATCCTGCCCGAACGGCGCCCAGCCGGGTCCGGTGCATCAAGGGCCGAGCACGGTGATCAGGCACCGGCCAGGCCCCAACCATCAGCGCCACCCGAATCCGGCGCGACAACCCCATCGACACCGACCCTGCCCACCGCGCCACCGAGCACACCGCCAGCGAGCACCGCGCCGAGTTCCACTCCGACCACCAGCACTGACGTGACCACCTCCCCGCACCCCGGCGCCCCCACCGGGCAGGGCACGCAGCACAGCAGGTCACCCAACGGCGTGGCCCTGCCGTCGCAAGGATGGGTCAGCCTCGGCCTAGCCACCGCCATCGCCGCCATCGCCGTTCTGCTGCGGCTGCAACGCCGCCGCCGCGCCCGACTCGGCCTCCCGGTCCCGCTGCACACCGGTCCCACCGCGGCGCCGGTGCCTGACTCGTTGCGTCCTGCCGATGCCGCCGGCAACCGGGTACTCACCGTCCGCTCCGATGGCCCACTGCCCGGCCTCGTGCCCGAACCGCCGAGCGTGCCCGCGCCGATCGGCGTCGACCAGCATGGCGACGAGATCAGCCTGTTCGAGGTCCCCGGCCGCGCGGTCGTCCTCGACGGTGACGGCGCGCCCGCTGCCGCGCGGGCGATTGCCGCCGCCGTCCTCACCACCGGTGTTGCCGATCACTCCCTCACGCGGCCGGTCCTGGTCACCACGGCCGAGCTACTTGCCAGGCTGCTGCCCGACGGCGCCAGCGCGCACGGGTTGGACCCGCACCACGACACCTTCGACGGCGAACGCCTCATCGTCGTGGCCGACGGCGCTAACGCGGTGACCCACCTGGAAACCGAGATGATCCACCGGCGACGGCTGCTCGACGACATGGGCGTCGACTCAGCCGACGAGCTGAACACCCACACCGACCACGCTGAGCACCTGGCCCCCTATGTGCTGCTCATCCCCGCCGAACAGCATCACACCGCGCGGATCCTCGCCGTCGCCTCCCACCGGCAGGCACTGGACCTCCACCCGGTCATCCTCGGCGCGCTACCTGACACACCGGACGTAACGCACCTACACATCGCCGTTGGGGGCGACGTCACCCTCGCCAACGGCACAGACGAGGCGGCCGGCAAGGGCCGGCTCGCAGTCCTGGCCGCACATGACCTGGCCGCCGTGCTCGCCATGGTCGCCGCCGTCGCGCCCCGGCCAGAGACCGGCAACGAACCCGCCAACACACCGGCCGCCGAGACGAGCGCGTCGGCGTACGAGGTCGACCTGACCGACATCCCCACCCGCAGCAGCGGGACGGCCACGCCGCCGCCAGCGCGGTTGAGCGTGCTCGGGCCGCCCGCGCTCGCCACCACCGAAGCGCCGATCACCAGCGGCGTGCGGCGCGGCTCCTTGGCAGTGCTCGCTGTCCTGGCCGCCCATCCCAAGGGCCGCACGTTCGAGGAACTGGCCGCCGACTTGCACCCCGATGCCGACACCGAGACCGGCATCAACCGCGTCCGCACCGACCTCAACGCCGTGCGCAGCCTGCTCCGGGACGCCACCGGCATCGAGGGCCGAGGCAAGTTCATCGTCCACGACAGCTCTGCTGGTCGGTACCGGATCGACCCTGAGCTGATCGAGGTCGACCTGTGGCGGATGCTGTCCGCCCTCGACCGAGCCAACAAGGCCGGCAACGACGAGACCTGCCTGGCCGCGCTGCACGAAGCGGTCGCCTGCTACCGGGGCGACTTCGCCGAAGGCCACGACCGCGCCTGGGTCATCGACTACGCCACCACCTACCGCCACCAGATCCTCAGCGCGTACGCGCGCATCGCCGAGATCCTCGAAATCGACCACCCCGACCAGGCCATCGCAGCCCTCGACACCGCGACCGAGCGCGATCCGGTCAACGAGGAGCTGTACCAGCGGGTCATGCGCATCCACGGTCGGCTCGGACGGCCCGACGCGGTCCGCCGCACGCTACGGCTGTTGGAAAACAGGCTCGCGGAACTCTGCGAAGCAGAACCGTCCGAAGCTACCCGCCGCATTGCCGCCCGGCAGATGACACCCACGCTGACCGGGCAGCGATGAGCACCCAACCAGCCAGGAGACTCGGCAACGGCCACGTCACGGATGGAGATGCCCAGGTGACCCGCATCGCCGCTCGACCGGACGCCAGCATTGACGCGACAGTTGCCATGCGAACGAACCGTCACCAGGTCCGGGTGGCGGAACGGGAACTCGCGCAACTACGCAGGTTCCAATGGGCCGTACGCGCCACCCTCGCCCTCGGCGTCGCCGCCTCCGTGTGCGCCAATGTCCTGCACGCTCAACACAACGTGATCGCGCAAATCATCGCCGCGTGGCCACCGCTCGCGCTCATGCTCTCCGTCGAGCTGATCTCCCGGATACCCGTGCACCGCCGCGCCCTGGCCGCACTGCGCATCTTCGCCACCGCCGTCATCGCCGGCATCGCCGCGTACGTCTCGTACTTCCACATGGCCGCCGTCGTCCTGCGCTACGGCGAGCAACAACCCAACCCCTACCTACTGCCCATCTCCGTAGACGGCCTGATCCTGGTCGCCTCCGTGTCGCTGGTCGAACTCGCCGGCCGCGTCCGCGCCATCCGCGAAGAACTGGCCGGCATCTTGCACAACGAAGACCCGACGGGCGAGGCACCGCCACACGCGCATCGGCAAGCCGAATCCGCCCTCGCACATTCGCACGTCAACGGCCACGTAACCACCGTGCCGTTGATGGAGGCGTTCGCCCCGATGCCACACCCGGCCTCTGCATCTGTGGATGCCTTGCCGCCGGACACGCCCGTAACCGCCCCACCGCGAGCGGCAGTGGGGCCGGTCGCAGTGGACCATGAGGAAAGCTCGGACGATGGCCCGGACCGTGGCGTCGATCCGGAGATCGCCGCGCTGTTGCCAGCGGCCCGCGCCGCCCGCGCCGCACTCCAGCGCGAGGGCCGAAGCCTCACCCGTGACTCGCTGGCCGCGCAGCTTCGCCAGAACGGGCACACGATCCGCACGAGCCGTGTCTCGGCCGTGCTGAACCACCTACGAAACGACGAGGCCGCGGCCAATGCCGGCCGCGTTCCTTCGCCGAGCGGACCACGACATTGACGACCGGCAGGCAGAGCCCGGCCGAACTACTATCTAAACCAAATAGGCCGTATAACTGGGTGTTTCACCGCTTCGCGCAGTGAGTGCGGACGGGACGCGGGTGTGGGTGCTACAACCACTGCGGGCACGCTGCGACAATCCGGAATTGGTTGTCTGCCGGCGCTGAGCTGCCGCGCCACGCCCGGATTGACTGTGGGACCTACCGTCGTCTCTGTGGAATTGTCGGAGGCGTTGGCCGCTCTCATCGGTGCCGTTATCGGTGGTGTAATTTCGCTGGTTACAACGGTTTACGTGCAGCGGTCGTCGGCAGCTGCGATGCTTCTCGCCGAACGTCGGAGCCAAGAGCGGGCCGCAACGGCTGCGATCCTCGACGCGTCGGCTGCTTTGATTCAGTTGGCGCGGTCCTCCGACCGAGACCGAGACGCCGAAAGCGCCAACAAGTTGATGATCTCGATAAAGACCCAGGACGTCGCCGACCTGGCCGTACGTACGAGACTTGAGGAATACCACAAGATCCTTAGCCTGGCCAACGGCGTGCATCAAATGACCGGGCGCGCGTCGACCTCCATCACATGGTCTGCCGCGAACCATGCGATTGAGATAATTGGCGCATACAGACGAGGCGAGAAGTTGCCACAGCCCCGTCCCGTTTGGACAGAGATGCTGACCGCTGCGGACGAGTGGCTGGACATCAATAATGGGTAACCCGACAGAACCCACGCGCCGGCCGTGACAGGCCCTATCCGCGCCGCGAGGTGCGGATAGTGACTAACCACGTCGCTTGGCTGAAATGATCTTCTTTCGGGCAGCTCGTGCGGATGACGGAGCATACAGTTTGGCGATAGTTGGGCAGGGAGTTTGGCGAATTAGTACAGCAGGAATCGTGGCCCTCGGCGGATGCTGCTTCCGTCGAGACCCCGTCGAGGCGTCGTCATGTCGGCGCCACATGTCCCGCTACCCGGTGGCCAACTCGGCACGCAGCCGCGTGCCCAGTTCGGCGGCCTGGTCACCGGTCCACGGGATTACCCCGTTCTCGGCCATCAGTGCGTGATACTGCTGCCGGTGATACGGGGTGCCCGGGGTCAGCGGCTGGATGTGCCAGTGCAGGTGGGCGTTGCCCTGTTGGCTGCCCAGCGATAGCAGGTAGGTCCGCTCGGACGGCACTACCGCCTCTACCGCTCGGGCGACCCGATAGACCAGAGCCTGTAGGCGCAGGTATGCCGCGGAGTCCAGGCCCCGCACCACATGCTCGATATGCGCGCGGGGCGCTACGAGCACATGACCGTACATCGTTGGGTATTTGCCGAGGAAGGCGACGTGTTCGTCGTCGTCGGCCACGATCTGTTCGTGGGCGTAGTCGGGTTCGTCAGCGAGGAACGCGCAGATGAAGCACCGCCCCGATCGGGATCGCTGCTCGTAGGTCACCAGGTCGAACGGCACCCTTTCCGGCTCCACGTCGCACCCCGCAAACGTCGACGAGACAAGTGGACGGCGATCCTACGCGAGCTCGAAGTCTGAAGAGGGCTTGTGCGTGGGCCAGCGACTCAGGATGTTTCCCCGTCGATCGCGCGAAGCGCGCTGACGAGCTGGGCCGCGTACTCCGCCGTGAGCCTGTACGCATCGTCCACGGCGACGATCGTGCCGCTGGCCGTCCGGTCGTTCGTGCCGCTGGCCGTCCGGTCGTTCCACCAGTCCCGCAGGAACCCCTCGGCGTATCCACCGGTGCAGAACCCGTACGGGTGATTGGCGAGGCTCGTCGCAATCATGATCAGATAGCAGGGGCGCCCGTAGTCGACCTGCCCGGCGGGAAGGTGGACGAAGTCCTCGTACGAGGTTGGCGTCCGCAGGTGTGAGTGGAGCCAGAACATCGCGTCGTACATCAGCCTTGAGTGCGGATCGGCATGCAGAGCGAAGTAGCCCTTGTCCCGCAGGATCCGCTCGCCCAGCCTCCGGACGAGCGTCTCGCCGTCCGCCAGGTTCGCGGCGTCCAAGGCGTCGCGCAGCACCGGGGACAGGCTTCCCTGCCGCACCCTGTCGAGGTCAGCCTCGAACATCTCGTGGCTG
>NZ_BAAALT010000106.1:0-851 GCF_039528515.1 Luedemannella flava | reverse complement strand
GGGGATCGGCGGGTGTTCAACCACTACGGGCCGACCGAGACCACGGTCGGGGTGGCCACGGCCGAGCTGACCACGGTCGGTGACGTGGTGCCGGTCGGGTCGCCGATCGCCAATACCCGGCTGTTCGTGTTGGACGAGGGGTTGAGCCCGGTGCCGGTCGGGGTGACCGGTGAGTTGTATGTGGCCGGTGCGGCCCTGGCGCGCGGCTATGTGGCGCGACCGGGGTTGACCGGTGGACGGTTTGTGGCGTGCCCGTTCGGGTCCGGGGAACGTATGTACCGCACCGGGGACCGGGCCCGGTGGACGCCGGATGGGCAGGTGGTGTTCGCGGGTCGGGTCGATGAGCAGGTGAAGGTGCGGGGCTTCCGGATCGAGCCGGGTGAGGTGGAGGCGGCCCTGCTGGCGTATCCGCAGGTGACCCGGGCGGCGGTGATCGCCCGCGAGGATGTGCCCGGCGAGAAGCGGCTGGTGGCCTACGTCGTTGGTGATGAGGTCGAGGCGGGGGCTCTGCGGGCGTTCGTGGCGGGGCGGCTGCCGGAGTACATGGTGCCGTCGGCGGTCGTCGTGCTGGACACGTTGCCGTTGACCGGTAACGGCAAGCTCGACCGTCGGGCGCTGCCCGCGCCGGATTTCGCGGGCCGGTCGGGTGGTGGTCGGGCACCGGCGAACCGGCAGGAGGAGTTGCTGTGCGCGGCGTTCGCCGAGGTGCTGGGGCTGGAGTCGGTTGGGGTGGAGGACAGCTTCTTCGACCTGGGTGGGCACTCGTTGCTCGCGGTGCGGTTGATCTCGCGGATCCGGGCCACGCTCGGGGCCGAGCTCGACATCCGCCAGATCTTCGACACCCCCACCGT
>NZ_BAAALT010000105.1:0-37568 GCF_039528515.1 Luedemannella flava | reverse complement strand
ATCAACTCGTCGGTCGGGGAGGGCTCGACGTAGTGGCTGAGCGAATAGGAACCCGCATCCCAGAAGCCCACGAAGTCGACGCCCTCGAAGTGTCCCGTTGTCCGTGGCGCGTTCACGGTTTACATGATCCCTCGAGGTCGCCCACTGAACCACGATAGCCACCGGCACTACACGCGACGGGCATCGCGTTAGAGGCGCGTTGACGGTGCCCGTTCGGACTGGTTGATCGGAGCCCGATGAACCTCGGTCTTCAGGCGAAAGGGCATCATCGCGTCTCGGAAAGGATGCGCCGTTTCAATTCGCGGACCTTTCCTTGCAGGTCGTCGAGCAGAGATCGCGTAGCTTGTCCAACCCTGTCGACGAACTCGTCCGCGGACAGGGCGGCGGTCGTGCCGGGCTGGATGCTGACGTCCCAGTCGCGTAGGCCATGTACTCGTACCTTGATGCGGTTGTCGGCGCAGGCCCCGTGCGCGGTCAGGTCAGCGCGTTCAGTGCGGTATTGCTGACTGCGCGAGCCGTACGCGGGCCGCTCCGTAGTGATCTTTTCGCCTTTGATGTCGGACAGGGCCTCGTAGTAGGCGCGGGTGCGGGCAACCCATAGTCGGGTCGCGATGACGCGCAGGTCGAACTCGAGTTGAGCGTCGGTGCGGCGCCGGTAGGCGCCCGGTGCGAACTGTAGGCGCAGGTTGGTGCGTTGGGTCAGGATCGCGGTCACGGCGCCGTCGTCGGTGGCAGCGATCAGGCGTAGGTCGTCGAGTCGCTCGCCGAGGGTGTACACGGGCGGTTGCTCCTGGAGTCAGGGTTGGACGGTGGCGGCCGGGTTCTGCGGTGCCCCGGGGTCGCAGTACTGGTAGACCTGGGTGCGGGCAGGGTCGGTACCGTCGGGCAGTCCGTACACGCCGGTAAACCAGGTGCTGACGCCAGGCTGGCATTGGTCGGGGTCGTTGGCTCCGCGAGCGCGTCCCACTCCGCCGAGCAGTGTGCCGGCGTCGCTGCGGTACAGCAGTACGGCGCCGATGTTGGTGACCGGTTTACAGTAATCCGAGGTTAGCGCCCAAGTGATCTTTATGCTGCGTTGGTCGGCGGTCTTGTTGAGGTCGTATGGAGTGACTTGTGTCGGTGCGGCGTTCACGGCCGCGAACCTGGCTTCCGTGGCGGGCTGGATGACCCACAGGGTGGTTTCCGGTGTGACGTGCACGGACGCGACCTTGGGTAGGTTCACGGTGAAGTCAAGGTCTTCGACCAGTTCGGCGGATGCGCCGACGGGGACCTGTTCGCCCGGCAGGATGACCGGGATCTCCTGGACCAGGACCGATTTCTTAGCCTTGTCCGGCACGACCTTGCCGGCGGCGTCGCGCATCTCGAAGCGGACGCGGGTGTGGTAGGCGACCTGAGTACTCGTGTTCTCCACCACGGCGCCAATAACTACGTCAGGGGCAAGTATGAAATTGGGGGTCGGCAGTTGGCTAAAGCCGGTCTCCACCACCCGCAGCTGCCCGCCGTCGGGGGCCTGCGCGGCGCTGACCCGGGGCCCCGACGCCACCGCAGGTAGCGCGCAGGTCGTGGCCGAGTGCCGATTGGCGCGCACCACGATCACCGTAACGGCGGCTCCGGCCAGCACGACAGCGGCGACCACACCGGCGAGCAGCACGCGTCGTCGCGGTCTGGGCGCCGCGTCGTCGGCGGACGGGGGTGAGGGCTGCATCAAGGGTTCTCCGGTTCGCAGGTCAGTAGTAGTCGCCGAGGAAGTCTCTACTGGTCACGTTCACCGGAGTGGCGTCGGCCAGCCTCGGCCGTGCTGGCTCGAAGTCGCTCGGTTTGGTGTTCATGGCAGACAACCAGCTCTTAAGGGCGCCGACGAGCACCTGTTGCTCCTGCTCAACGGCCTGCACCAGTTTGTTGATCATTTCATGCATTGAATCGATCACGCCTGGCACGTTGCTGCCTTGGATGAGCAGCTGCTTCTCCTTAGGACCTAGGTTGCTCGCGATGCCCGCTATACCCTCAATCGTTGTCCCCCCGAAGGCCGCGGCGCCGCTGAACGGCAAGGCCATCACCGCGGTAACCGCGCCGATGACCGCGAAACTGGTCGACCACTCGTTGTCGCCACAGTCGTCCAGCTGGTCGAGCGCGGTGAGCGTCCCACGCGCGATCTCGTCGATATCGCGCCTGGCCCGCGACCAGATCTCTTTGAGCGCGATCAGCGAGAACCGCAGAAGCGTCGCCACAGCGAACTGGTTTTGTTGGATGGTAGGTAGCGGCGCGATGAACTCGCTCAGGAACGTCTGCCCAGCGTGACCGTGCCAGTCGTCAAGCGCTGTAGTGACGCGTGACTGCAACGCTCCCAGCGTGACGTTCGCTTTCATAAACGCTTCCGACTGGGTCGGGTCGGTACCCGTCGTGCCCGTCGACAGGACCCTTGTCGCCTCGTCCAGATGCACCAGGAATGGGTCGAACCCCGCCGGGTCCGGCAGCCCCACGAACGGCACGAACAAGTCCGGCACACCAGAAAAGAGCCTCTCGGCGGTCTGTTGGTACCCGGGATACCCGGCCCCGACGGTGAACCCGCCGACGCCGCTCTGCCCGAACGCAGCGCTCGCGGTCAGGTCCTTGACGTGTAGGTACACGGCCTTCGCTCGGATCTGCTCGGCCTCGGCCATCAACTGTTCGTATGTCACCGCAACCCCACTGCCCTACGCACCAACACGCTCTACGGGTACCGCGGTATCGGTACCTCAGTGGCCGGCGGGTCGCCCCACTGGCGGATTGAGTCTTTAAGTCGTTCACCGGAATCGGTATCAGCCTGGTCATAGGCGTCAGCCGCGAACACCAGCACATCGCCGATGCGGTCCAGGTTCGCCTGCGTGTGGCCGGTCGCTCGTTGCAGCGCGTCACGCAGGTCGCACCACACGTCGGCTACGGAACTGACCATGCTGCCGTTGAAACACGAAGGCTGCAGAAACAGCTCCCGCGTGCCGTCCTGTGTCGCGTCCAGCGCCCGGTTCGCCGCCGCGTACTCGATCGCCGCCTCAGGCAGCACGACGCGCCCAACCCGGTACATCTGGTAGATGTCCGTCGCGAATCTGCTGAACTCCATGACTGATCCTCCCCGCCGGCAGCTCAGAGAGGGTAACCAAGCAGCCAGTACACCCACAACTACGTAGAGAAACCTGTGGATAACTCGACCGCGCGGTCTCCCTGGGCAGGCTGCGGACCAAGGGCGGGCGGCCTATTCGAGTCAACGTCCTCTTACGTCGCGGCAACGGGGCGGCTAGCATCGTCGAGCGCGACGCTGATCAGGCGTTGCGCTGTACGTTCGGCGATGCCGAGCTCTCGGGCGAGCCGCACGCCGAGGCCAGCAGTGCCGGACCCGGTGACGCGAGCCTGTTCGATCAAAGTGCGGGCAGCGTCCAGGCGGGGATCGTCGGCGTACCTGTGTGACACCCGTGAGCCGGTGCCGGAGCCGACTGGACGGCCGGTGGAGTGCCGTAGCGGTCGGCCGTCGGCGTAGTCCCACACGGTTTGCCGGTACCAGCGGCGGCGCAGCCGGCCGCTGGGCAGCTCGTGAACCTCGTCGGGGTTGTCGATCAGCTCCCTGGGCAGGCTGCGGTGGTTCTTGTAGCCGAGTACCTGCGCCGCTTGAGGCGCGGTGATGAGGTCACGCGCGTTGCCGCTGCGGTCTACTTCGGTGAAGCTGGCGGCGCGGGCTGCCAGGTGCGCGGTGTGGAAGGCGTCGACGTCGGCTTGCCACCACCAGTCGCGGCCGTCGTGGTCGGTGTCGGCCTTGGCAGGGAAGCCGGTCTCGGTCCGTTGGAGGTTCCAGTAAGCCACGGTCGCCGTGCTGACACCGGTCCGCTCGGCGACGCCGGTCCGGTCGAGCTGGTGGCGTCCGCGCCGCACGCGGCTGGCCATGTTCTGCCACCTCCTGTCGGAGCACGCCCGAGTATCTGTGTCCGGTCTAGCATCGCTGGTACGCCTCGATGGGTGGACGTTGGACTCGTGTTGGGTCGTGCTGGTGACCTGGCGAGGCGAGATGGCCGGGCGGGGTTGCGCGCACCGCTCACGTGAGCAGTGTGCCCGCCCGGCCGTCGCACCCATCACTGACCCATCTTGAACCGGTCCGGCGGGGTCGAGATGTGCGAGATGAAGACCGGGCCCATACGAGCTGCCCCGGGCCGGTGGCCGGGAACGGTGCCGCGCCCGGCCATCGGGCCGTGTACGGGCGTATCAGGCAGTGCGGATCGGCTGACCGGGCGGCGCGGTGGGTATCGCCGGCAGGATGGCGGCAACGTGCCCGTCGGTGCGGTCCGTGAGGGCCGCCGCAAGCGCGATCAAGGTAGTGCCGATCGCGGTAGCCTGCGCAGCGTTGAGCCGGATCGCGACGGCACGCTCGGCGTGCCTGCCCCTGATCTCGATGTCGGTGCTGCTGGGCACGTAAATCGCGGCGTTCGGGTCAGGGAAGACGAGCAGCGTCGGCGGTAGCGCGGAGTTCACCGCGGCGGTCAACTCGGCCCACAGCTGGGTGACCCGCTCGTCCCACTGCTCGAACTGGGTTTGCAAGGGGGCGCGTTCCTCGTCCGTGACGGCCTGGTCGAGCAGGGTCTTGCAGACGTGCCCTTTGGCGAAGGCTTGGGCGACGGCCTTACATTTTTCGAGGAGCTGCTCAGGTGACAACATGGGGTCCTCTTCCGCTGTGTTGTGGCTGTAGTGGGCACCGGCACGGTCGTTGCGGGACCGATGCAGTGCAGACGTTTGCGTTGAGTCAGGTGAATCCGGCTGCGTGCGGCGCAGTGGTGTACCCAGGAGGGCCTCGGGGGCGGCTGGTGGTGTCCATGACTATTCGGCCCGATCCTTGACTGAACCGGTCGGCGCAGCGGACGACACGCTCTCCGGGTTGGACGACACGCCCTCCGGGTTGCCGGCGCCGGTTGAGTCCCACACGCCGAGCGGATGCTGCGGGATGATCCGACCGCGACCGGGCCGCATGGTGGCAAAAACTGTGCTGTAGTTCTCGTGCAACAGACCGCGCACGGACACCAGCTTCTTACCGCGCGTGAACTTCGCCGGCATGGCGTCAGTGACCCGGGCGATAAGCCCCATCAGGTCGCGGTCCTCGATCCGCTCGGCGCATGGTGTACATGCGCTCCACCTCGTACCCCACCTGCTCAGCGGTCCGGCAGTCGTCTGCACGTTACGGGTACGAGCGGCGTGGTGACGCTGGTGATAGTCGCGCAGGTCCACCGTTTTGGACGTGACGATCCGCGTGTCGGTCTCCTGGTCGGCGCACACGTAGATCCACGTGGCGCCGGTGGCGCTGCAGAAGTCGCATTCGATGATCGGGTCGGTGATCTCGGTGATGGGTGCCGGCCGCGCCGGATGGTCGGTGCTGGCCCCGCGCTGTTCGGCGGCGTGGATGAAGTCGACCTGCCCACCCGCTGTCTCCCAGCGGTTCAACGCACGTCGGCAGGTACGGCAGTAGGTGGGGGTCTGATCCGGCGGTGGAAGCAGCGCATCGGCATCGCGGGTCATGGCAGCTCCTCGAGGATTGCCGCGCCGTTGGCGATATCGGCCGCGATGTCGGCACGGCACTCGTGCGCATGGTTGGTGCAGAGCAGGACGACCTCGGTCCACGGTTGGCCGATGTCGGGCGCGTCGGGGTCAGCCACCATGCACCAGCCGGCGCAACCGCATGCGGTTCCGTCGTGGCGGATGGTCAGGCGTATGGCTACCGGTTCGGTGCACTGGCCGCCGTCGCGCTCGGGGACGAACTCCGCGTTGATCGTCGGGATGGTGATCCGGCAGGTGCACCTCGCGCCTTCGGCGGGCGGCGGGCTGTGCAGTTCGAGGTCGTCACGGCGGCGCCCGTACACGTTGTCGTAGGTCGAGGTGCCGGTGCGCCGTCGACGTCGGGCGGGCTGGTTCTCGTCGCCGTCGAGGTGCGGGAGTTCGACGGTGAGGGACTTGGCGTTGACGCGCACGACCGGGTACCAGGTGCCCTGAATGAGGGCCTCGTCGCCGGGACGGAAGTCGTCCGGCGCCCACGCGCGGAAGGTGCCGTTGGCTTGCATCGCGGCCAGTTCGGCTCGCCAGTAGTCGAGCTGCCCGACCAACCGGGCGATCTGCGCATCGGCGTCCGCCAACTCCGAACAGTCCGTGACGGCTCGCACGCCGCTCGGGTCGAGGGCATCTCGGGTACGTCGGCAGCGTCGCAGCGCATTTTCGAGGCGTTCGACGCGGCGCATGGTCGTACGCGGCTGGTGGCGGTGTCGTTGCGTCGAGGTCGCGGCCTCGGCGCGACGCTGCCAGTGGTCCCCGTGGGCAATTTTGGTGCGGGCGGCGTTTTCGGCCCGGTTGAGTCGGGTCACGAAGCCGGCGTACCTGCCGTTGATCACCGGTTGGCCGAGTGGGATGGCGGTGCGGCGCTGCTCGACGCGGGATAGTCGGGCCGCGCCGCTGGCGTGGCGGGCGTCGGCCAGTTCGGTGTAGCGGGTCACGCGGGCGGAGACCCGGGTGGCACGGTCGGCCTCGATCTCGGCCGCCGTACGAGGTGTGTTGTCGATGCGGACCTGCACGGTGTGCCCGGCGGCGCGTAGCTCGGTGGCGAGGCGGTCGATGACCGGTTGCAGCGCGTCACGGTCGCGAGAGTTTGGTAGGTGCCAGGCGCCTTCGACGCCGATGGCGCGGGAGAAGCGCCACGAGTCGACCATGTTGGTGAAGATCGCGCCGGTGCCGTCGTTACGGGTGGTGCCGTGTACGACGGTGCCGGTGGCGTGCGCGTGCTCGATGGTGATCACGACACGTCTCCGTGCGGGTCCGGCAGGTCGACCAGGAGGTGGCCGAGGTGCTCGCGTAGTCGGGCCACGCGGTCGCGTTCGTCAGCGAACCGGGCGGCGACGGTGCGGTAGCCGGCGGGGCTGGGCTCCACGTTGATATGGCCTCGCTCGGCCGGCTGTTCGACCGGAGGGCGTGCGGCTGCGGCGGTGGCCTCGGCGATGGCGTCGGCCCAGCGGCGCTGGACCAGGTCGAGGCAGTGCATGAGGAACTCGGCCTCGTCGGCGGGCAGCCACAGCGGTACCTCGTCCGGCTCGCAGATCGTGAGCCGGTAGGTGGAGTCGATGCGGTAGGCGTTCGGGGTGGGGGCGTAGATGGTGAACCGGGTGCCGGTGGCGTCGACGCGGAACACGAAGGCGTACGCCGCCGTCGTGTGGTCGGCGCGGTAGGTGGCCGCGCAGGTGACCTCGATCGGGTCGTCGGGGTCTGGTGGGAGGGGCAGCATCATGGATCTCCTCGTCACGAGGCGGAACGCGCCGCGGCTGGGTCGGCTTCGTCGTCCCGGTGCGGGCGTTCTCCGTTGAAGGCAAAGGGCTGTCTGGGCCGGGCGCCTCGGGCGCCAACGGTTACGAGAGGCGAAGTCTCAGCGGTGGGTGTTGTTCACCACCGTTTGCTGAGGCGGCGGATGACGTAGGCGAGGAACGCATCGCGTTCGTGACCGAACTTGAGCTTCGCGGCGATCTCGGCCAGCGGCGCCACAGCATCGTCAAGAGCCTTGCGCCGCGCGTCGTTACGGTCTCGGGTGTGCGCGGCCAGAGCAGCGGCGGCGGCGATGTCGAAGGCTTCCATCTCACGACGGGTCACCTCGTCAACCCGCTCGCTGGTGTAGCGCGGTTGCGGGTAGACCGTCACGTGCTCGCCGCCACGGGTGACCATGAGGGCGTACCGGCCGCCGACCGTGCCCGCCGAGACCTTCGCGTACCACCGCTCCTGGCCCGTGTTGTCGTGCCAGGCGTAGTACCGTTTGCCGTCGCGCTCGCGGCGGCCGGCGTAAGTCCAGATCTCCTCAGCGCGGACGCCACCGTTGCGGGTGTCGGACAGTGGGTCTGGTGTCTGGTCGCCGGTCATGGCTGCGCCTGCTCGTCGGCGCGGCGGGTTAGCTCGGCTCGGGCGGACGCCCAGGTCATGTCGTAGCGGCCGTTGGACCCTTCCCAGCGGGCTGCGGGCTCGTCGAAGAACACGGTGTACAGGTCGTACCGGCCCGCCTGGCACATCGTGACGGCCGCACCTCGTAGCGGTTGTGCCCCGTCGGTGTGGCCGTAGCGGATGAAGGCCACCACCGGGCGCGCCGCGACCCGATCCGGTGCGGCCATGCGCACCCGGCGCAGCAATGTGGCGAGCGCGTCGATCGTGTCCGGCCCGCAGGTTTGGGCCACCCTTGCGAGGGCCTCGCGGGTCGGCTGGTCGATCGGACCGGCCGCCTCGGTCAGCCGCCGGGTGTGCCGCACGGTCGTGTGGTGCGGGGACGTTGCAGCGGACGCATCGTGCTCATGCATGGGAAGCTCCTTGTCAGCGAAGGGTGTGAAGGCGTGCGCCGGTGGCGGTCACGGTCCAGAAGTGCCAGCCGTTGCCCGCCGACGAAGCGCCGGGGTTGAGTGCCTCGATCACGGCGCGGCGGGCACCGCTAGGCGTTTTGAAGATCCGACCGCGCAGCGGGCCACTGCGCACGGTCACCGCGTGGGGCTCGGGCTCGAAGATGGCCTCGATGCGGGTGCCGGCGTAGCTCGCGTGTACCGCGACCGATACGAGCGCGGCGTATGCGCGGCGCGGCGGTACTCCGGTTGCTGCGGCGTGCACGAGCCGACGCACAACGTCGGGGATCGTGGTGTGCCACGCGACGGCGAGCAGTTCCAGCTCGCGGTACGTGCCCTCGCCCACCTCGATGTCTGGCATGACAATCAGCTCCTCGGGGGTTGTCCGCCGCCGGGCCGCACCCGCCAGGGCACGGCCCGGCTCGGCGGGTTCATACGGACAGCAGCTCGAACGCGCGGGTCTTCAGCTCGGCGATCGGGCCGGTCACGGCGCGGTTGGCGCGCAGCTGCGCGTCCTTGGCCGGGGCGTAGTGGTCGATGTACTCGGTGACCGCCTGGAATCCGGCCCACCGGGTGCCCTTGATGGCCTTCTGGGTGTCGGCGTCGCGGATCAGGTAGCGCAGCGTCGAGGCGCGCTTCTTCGCGTTGTTCTTGGTCTGATCCGAGGCGTCGTCGGCGATGGGCCACAGCTCGGTGATGATCTTCTCGAACTGGCCCATGGTCAGCGTCGCGTCGAGCATGCGCTCGGCCTCGGTCTGGAAGTCGTCGAGGTAGCGCCACATCAGGCCCATCGCCTCACGGGCCTGGGAGATCTGCGCCCGCACGTTGGAGGTGTGCCGGAAGGTGTAGGAGCCCCTGCTGTGGGCGATGGCGGCGCGTTGGGTGTTCGCGCAAACGACCCGGATGGGGGTGGCGTCCACGCGCAGCGCGCAGGTGCCGTCGTGGGAGGTGGTCGCGCACAGGTAGAGGTCCATGTCGTCCACGCCGGCGATCTGCATCGCGGTGGGGAGCTTCATGGTGAGGAAGACCATCCGGCCGCCGCGCAGCGAGCCGGCGGTCTCGAAATGCGCACCGGACTCGTCGGCGAGGCGGTTGAGGACCTCGGCGGCTTCCTCGTTCTGCACCGGGGCGTACTCGGTGCCCACCACGCCCAGATACTCGGTCTCCTGGGTGATGATGTTGGTGCGCACCGTCATGACCTTGTCGGGGCACTCGACGATGTTCACGCCGTCCGGTGTCGTCTCGATGCCCTGAAGGACGATCTTGCGGACCTTCCAGCCGCCGAGCAGCGCCTTGGCGATGGCGTCCTCGGCCGTGAGGCAGTCGGAGGTGACCGTGCCGAGCTGGTGCCACGCGGACTGCCTCGCACTGACGAAGGCCGTCTGTCCATTGGCGAGTGTTTCGAGTTCGTGTGCCATGACCGTTTTCCCCTGTCCTGTCGGGTGTTTCGCGGTGCCGGACCGAATGGCCCGACACCGCTAATGCTTCCGACTTAGGACGAGGGATCAAGGCTGGACAGTGCGTACCTTCAAGGTTTGTCGCGCCAATCTGGGGACCATCGCGGGACCGTTACCGGTTGGCCGGCGCGGGGTTGATCCGGCCGTCCGCGTCGTACACGTAGGTCTCGATCGTGCGAAACGGTGCCGGGAAGTACACGGTGAAGCCCTCCTCCGGCACGAACACCGACCGGTACCGGCGGGTGATGCCGAGGACCCAGGAGTCCGGCTTGCTGGCGTTCGCGCTCGCCGGCATCACGCCCGCGCCGGGCCGGTCAGCTCGGGCACGCCGGTGCCGCGAGATCGCGATGAACGGGCACAGGCGCACCGCCGCGCGCATGCAGTCCGGGCATCCGGGCGGGTCGCTGTAACGCAGCAACTCCGCTGCCCGGGGCGCGCCGAGGAACGCCACCCAGTAGCCCATCTCGACGCCGCACAGCGAACACCGCCGCTCGGCCGCGAGGCGGGTGGAGATCGGCGTGTTGATCGTGGTGAAGTCGATCGCGGCCGTGCCGGTGTGCTCGTCGGGGTGCAGGTTGACCGGCGGGATCGGAAGTCCCCGGCGTGGGTCGCGCGGACGCGCGGCAAGGCTCGCGGGCAACGCGGTTGTGGACATGACGCCCCTTTCGCCAGATGGCCGCACCGGCGGGCCACCCATCACCGCCCCCGGTCGGTGCCTGGGGTCGCTAACGACACCCGGAATCCTGGCGACTTGCGTACGTGGGTCAAGGCTGAACAGCGCGCACCTTCAAGGTTTTCGCGGCCAATCTGCGGGCCGACAGACGGCGGGGGGTCGGCTGTACCCCGAACGGCCGGCGGGCTGCCCCGGCGCATGGACCGGGGTCGGACCGCACCCGTGGGACCGTGGCCGGTCGGCGGTCGACGTCGCCCGGGTTTGCGGCCGGTATCGTGCCTACCCCGCACCGTGCCGTGGACGCGGCTGCGCCCCGGGCACGTCGGGTGCTCGGGGCGCAGATCGCGATAGCGCTCAGGTGGCGGGTTGCCACGGGCTCCAGCCACCAGCGGGGGTGAAGGTGCGCACCATGCGCACACCGCACCCCTCGCACGGCCAGTGCTGGCGGTCGGTGCGCCACATCCGTTGCGGCATGGCGTTGAAGTCGGCGCACACCAGGTGCGGACCGTTGGGGCACATGCCGCCATGGGCGGGCACGTACCCGCCGGGCGGGGTGAGGTCGGCGTGGGACATGGGTACCTCCGGGGCATGGGGCCGGGCCGGGAACTGTGCGCGTTCCCGGCCCGGGTCGGTGGGCCTTACTGGTCGGCGGTCGCCGGGGCGTGGGCGCCCTCCGGCGCGGCGAACGTGGCGGGGACCTCCCTGACCAGCACGGCCTCGCCGGACACCACGAGCTTCGCCAGGGCGTTCGCGACGGCGCCGGACGAGCGGCCGATCTCGCGCGACAGGGTGGTCGGGGTGAACTCGTGCCCGGGGTGCGACCACAGGAAGTCCCGCACGATGTTGCGCAACTCGTTCTTGCCCAGCGTGCGCGACCCGTCGCTGTTGAGCCCCGGCCCGGTCGGGCCGGTCCGGTTGACCGTCACGGTGTTGCGGCGCGGCATGGGCCGCTGACACGTCGGGCACACCACCCGCACGGCAGCGGCCGACAGGTCCACGGTGGTCAGCTCGGCCTCGCCGCGCACCCACAGCTCCGTTCCCGACGTGTCGGGCTCGTCGCTGTCCGGGTCGGTCGTCTTGCGCACCGCCGCCCCGGCGGTCTCCATCGCTGCCAGTACCCGCCCAACGATGGCCGCACGCAAACCGGACTCGTCGACGATGGCGCTCGCGGTCACACCGTCGGGGTGGTCACCGAGGATGCCCGCCACCATGACGATCTTGAGGTGGTCGCTACTGCCGACCGGGGCACCCGACACCGGAGCGCCGGACACGGGTGCGCCAGACACCGGGGCACCCGAGACGGGGGCGTCTGCGTCGGTCGTGGGGGTGGTCTCGTCCGTCGCGGTCGCGTCGGTGTCCGAGGTGGCGGGCGCGTCGGTGTCCGGGGCGGTGGTGTCGGTGGCCGGGAGGGTCTCGTCCGGCGTCGCCGGGGTGGTCTCGTCCGTCGCGGTCGCGTCGGTGACCACAACGGTCTCGTCCGGGGTCGTGGGCGCGTCGGTGGTTACGGCCGGGGTGGTCGCGGTGTTCTTGCGGGTGCGGCGGGTGGTCGTGGCCATGGTGAACCTCCAGGAGAAATGGCAGGAATGCGATACCGGAAAACGCTGGCGCGTTATTTGTTGCCGGTCCGCCGGGGCTTTCTTTTCCGGCCCCACGTCCATGGACGCTCTGCACCACCGGTCCTGTCAACACCACAATTCAAGACTCTTTATTTCGTGCCGATTCGCTGGCCGACCTACCTCGCCGTCCGGGGCTTTCGCCGGCCACACGCGCCCACGTTCGCCCGGCGTAGCCGCCGCCAGCGCGCACGTACGGCCTCGACGCGCTTGCGGTCACCCCGGGGCGGCACGACCGTCACCATTGAATCCGGCGCCTCGAAAACGTCCATGCGCGCCCGGACTCGAAAACGCGGACGCGCATCGACGCTCGGTTTCCCGGAATTGTCAATGGCCATTATCATCGGCTTTATCACCGTGTCGTGATTCGCGTATCGCGCGACTTCGCGAGCGGGCGATTAGCTCGGCACTATTCGTCGGATGGCCGCTATCTGGTTGACCCATTCGGATACGCGGCTGATCTTCACCACGTCGCCGGTGTGCGGCGCTTGGACGAGCAGCCCCGAGCCGATGTAGAGGCCGACGTGGCCGGGGTTGGACATGGTTCCGTCGCTTCCCGGGATGAGGATCAGGTCTCCGGGTTTGAGGTTCGTCGCGCCGCTGACCGCCGTGCCCGCGTGGACCTGCTCGCTGGTGGTGCGGGGTAGGCGCACCCCGCCGGCCCGGTACGCCTGTTGCACCAGCGAGGAACAGTCGCACTGGTGGGCCGCGACCCCGGAGTGGGGTGCGGTGCAGTCCCCGCCGAAGGTGTACGGGGTGCCCCGTTGCGCCAACGCCCACACGATCGCGGTCACCACGGCCGCCGGAGTGTCGGCCGGCAGCGTGAAGCCGGACGGCAGCGGCACACCCGCACGGTTGTCACCATCCCCGCCGTCGCACACGCCCGCACCGGTGAAGGCCGCGACGATGGTCGCGGCGCGGGCCTCGTGTTTGGCGTACGCGTTCGGGAACGCGGAGCGTTGCACGCGTTGCGTCGCCTCGGTGAGCGGCATCGTGACCCACCCGGTCACCTTGCGTAGCGCCGCATAGAACGCACCGGCCGCGTACTCCGGGTTCATGATCTGCTCAGGGGTGCCCCACCCCTCTGACGGGCGTTGCTGGAACAGCCCCAACGAGTCGTGATCATTGTCCGCGCCGAGATCACCCAAGTTGATCAAATTGGACTCCTGGAGGGCGGTCGCGACCGCGATCACCCATCCCCGCGCGGGGACCTTCATGCGCTGCCCGACTCCGATGATCACCGCCGTGTTGCGGGTCTGCTCAGCCGACAGTCCGGCAGGGGTCGCATCGGGGTTGCTCATCGTCGCCAGGCAGCCGAGCGCGTTGCCGTTGTCCCCGCCGAAGATCGCCGCGACGACCCCGCCGGCCGCCGCGCCGATGAGCACGACGAGCCCGACGAACGCGGCCGCCGTCCACGTCAGGACTCGTCCCACGATCCGCCCTCTATCGTGGACGTCGGGAGGTCCGACAGTGGTACTCGGTCGGCGCGGCCGTGTAGCCGCCACACCGGCCCCGCCGGGCCGCCCTGGGTGGCCGCGTGCGCGGTCGTGGCGGTCGCTACGCACACCCCGTCAGGCACCCCGCCACGTGACAGCAGGGCGTGAAGGTTCGCCTCCCGGGCAGCGCCCGGCAGCCAGAACAGCACCGGGTACCCACGACGCGGCCCGAGGCTGGCGTAGCCGGTCAGCTTGCCCGCGACCCGCGACAGCGGCTCGGTGCCGAGGTCGGTCTCCAGCCAGAACTCCACCACCCGCCCGCCGGTACGCCAGACCCCGTGACCGTCCGGGCGCACCAACCCCGCGCACACCTCACGGGCACGGGCCTCGTTCCACCACCGCGCCAACACCGCCCGGTCGTCGCGGGTGCGGGTGTGGTGGGTGAGCGCGACGAAGAACCCGTTCGTGGCGAGCAGGTGCGCCAGCGTCGGGGACGTGGCGAGCCGGGCCGTGGCGTCGCGGACGGCCGACGGGCGCGGCATCGGCTCCCCGCGCGACGCGGCGATAATGGCCGCGCCGACCGGGCCGAGGGTCCAGCGCCAGGCTTGCGAGCCGGGGCGCTGGTAGTGGCGAAACCTGTCGAGCACGGCACGGCCGAGGAGGGTGTTGAGTCGGGCGCGGGCGCGGCCGACGGTGCCGAAGGTGAGGTCGGCGAGCTGGTCGGTGGTAAAGGTGTGGTGTTGGTGCAGGTAGTCGAGGAGGCGTCGGTCGCGAGGGGTGACGCGGGACAGTTCGGCGGCGACGACGGACGCCGTCAGGCGGACGGCGTTGCCGCCGGGTGTGATATCCCCTATCAGTCGGTTCCGGTTCACTGGTCCTCCTCACCGTCGTTGACCTGCCGGTTTCGCCTGTTGCGGCCCGAGCGTTGACCCGCGTGCTTGCCGCTGTGGGAACGCTCGTGAGGAAGCTCGTTAGATTCCTCGTTAGAACCACCGGTGTTCTTCGCCGAAGCCGTGCCGATGACCGGGAACGGGTTAACGCCGACCAGCACCGCCGACTGCGACGGCTCACTACCGCTTGATGGGGCCGCGGCTGATGCTGTGGCTGCGTCACCGAGCAGCGCTCGGCGCTCGCTCTGATCGAGCCCAGTGCGCCGGCGGGCCGCCTCACGCAGCAGCTCAGCTCGGCCCGGATGTGGCTGTGGTGGGGCAATCGTGTCGGCGGTGACCGGCCGCACGGCCCGCCCACCCGCCACGGGGCGGAGGACGACTTCGTAGCCGCCCAGGCGCATCAGGTCCCCGTCGTCCAACCACGGTTTGACGTGGTGGGACTGGTCGCGGGCATCTTTGGGGGCGAGGGCGAAGTACACCTTGTTGCGGGCGTTGGCGTCGATCGCCTCGGCCATGTCCCGCGACAGTTGGCCCAGGTACTGGTGGGCAAGGACGAACGAGGTGTGCAAGCCGCGGGCCTCGGCGAGGGCGTCATCGATACCGATGGGCAGGTGCAGGAAGTTGTGGCACTCATCCAGCACGACGGAGGCGTCGAGGCGTTGGCGTTCGGAGATACGGGCGCGGGCGGCGGTGGCCTGCCACAGACCGGACAACAGCAGCGATCCGACCAGCCGAGTACCGTCCTCCCCGAGCACACCCTTGGGGAGACGGCACAGCAGGACGCCGCCGTCGAGAATGTCAGCGAAGCTGAACGTGGTCGTAGCAACACCGAACAGTCCGGCGGCTAGGGGGTGGGCTAAGACCAGGCGCAGCCGCGACAACAACGGTGCGACCAGGCCGGCGCGGGAACCTGCGGGGAGGGCGTTGAACCCTTCCCAGAACTCGGCCAGCGTGCCGGCCTCCCACGCCCCCAGCCCATCCGTGACCGCCTTCACACGTCCGGCGCGCCACTTGGCGTCCGACAGCAGCCGTGGCAGCTGGGCGATGGTGGAGCCGGGTAGGTAGGCCAGGGTGAGTAGACCGTGGTACGCGAACTCGGTCATCCGGTCGCCCCACCACCGCGACCACACCTTCGACATGACGGACGTGATGTGGGCGGCCACGTCGTGTGGGCTGCCGCCGTGGACCTTCGGGTCGAGCAGGTTGATCGCCGGGGGCGCCTTCGTTTCGTCCGGGTCCACGATGACGAGGCGGTCGCCGCAGTCGGCGGGAAGCACGTCAAGTAGGTCGCGGATCAGGTCGCCCTTGGCGGGGTCGAACGCGGCCACGCCGCGTCCGGCTTGCACGTCGTCGAGGATCATCCGCAGCAGCAGGCTCGTCTTGCCGGTACCGGTCGGCCCGAGCACGTGCAGGTGGTGGCGGCAGTCGGTCAGGGAGATACCCACCCTCATCAGAGGGCCGGCGTTGGTGTGGCCGATCACCTTGCCGCCCAGGCCCTCGCGCTGCTCGGGGGGCACCAGCTCCAGCCGCTCGCGCTGCGGGGCCGGCGGTGTGGCGCTCACGGCGCACTCCACATGGCCGGCTCGTCACCATCGGCAAAAGCGTCCTGTTCGGATGGTGCGTCCTGACGTGATAGCGGCGCGGGTCGGGTATGGCTGCTCGCTGAAGGTGCGGTGAAGGTGTCGCGGCTGGCCGGCAGGCGCCGGGAGCCGGCCGCCGGGAGCCCGTAGGCGGACGGTTCGGCCGGCAGCCCGGCGAGCGCGGCCGTCTCAGCGGCGGACCCGACGTGCATCGCCGTCTCGGGAACCCACCTCCAGCGGGCCGCGGCGACCGCGCGGCGCAGACGCCGAGGCCGCCAGTGTGGGGAGAGCAGGCTGTAGCCGGAGGTGATGTCGGCCGCCGCCGCCCCTGCCGCTGCCAGGGTGCGGCCGGTCGCGGTAGCCCGGATCGCGACGAGCAGGTGCGGGCCGGCGGCGTGCTTGGCACGGGCCTGCCGTGCGTGTTCGGCCACGACCGGATCGGTCCTACCGGACGGGAGCCTGCCGCCCGACGGACCCGGCATCACCACATCCAGCAGGCCGCTGATCCCGGCACGGAGTGCCTCCAGGGCGAGGATGAGCAGGCGGGAACCGCCACGCTGGCGGCGAACGCGGTGCGGGTTGACGGAGGCGCGGCGCAGGAGGGCGATTCGGTGGCGGGGGGCGCGGGCCACGTGGACCTGCAGCAGTCCGCCGCCGGTGCGGCCGGCGGCGGCAAGTCCGTCGTAGACGGCGCGGATGCGGTCGTCCTCGGGTGGGGCGTACTCCCACCGCCGGGCGGCCGGCGGCGTGGCGTCTTCGACCAGGGGAAGCCAGTCAGGTTGGGTGGAGCGCAGCGCCACGCCCACGGTGGGGCGTTCGGGGGCCATACGTGGCGGTGTGGCCTGTTCGGCGCGTACTCCGGGCCACGCCCGGTGTAGCGCCCGTACGACGGCGGTTGGGTTGATCCCGGCGGGCACCCACAGTCCGGCGCGCATTCCGGTCGGCGTGGCGTGGACCTCCCACACCAGCCGACCTGGGCGCATGGTGAAGCGTCGTGACGCCGGCAGGACGGTCGCCATGAGTTGCCACAGCGCGTATGTCGCGGCCGGGGTGGCTGTAACCGGCGGGACGATCTCCAGCCACACCGCCGACCGGGCCGCCTGACGCCACAGGCGCCGCCGCCACAGCCGCCAGCTAACCCGAGCGGCCACCATCAGCACGACCAGGACGAACAGCAGCAGCGCATGCGTACGGGCGAACAGCCATACGGCGTGCGGGGCGCGCAGGAGGTAGTCCCCGCACATCAGATGGCCGAGCGGAGAGTCGGGTACGCCGTCGCGGCCGGGCATACAGCCGCCAACCGGTGTGCTCGGCGACGGTGTGACCGAAGTGGACGACGCCCAGACGAATATGGGTGTGGGCAGCACGGCAGAACTCCTGACGAGGATCGGAGAGGACGTAGAAGGGGGATGCGCGGGTCAGCTCGGCCGGGCCGCGCCCGGTCCGGTCACGACGAGCACGGTCTCGGCGTCGGAGGCAAGGCTGTGGAAGGCCACCCGGCTTGTTCCGCAGGCAAGCAGCGCGTCACCGCGGCCAGCGGAGAGCAGGAACGCCCGCTCCCCGTCGGTGAGGTCGAACGCCTCGGCGACCGCGTCGATGGCCTGCGGCGCCTGCCGCATCAGGATCTGAGTGGTGGCGTTGGAGACAACCGCGCGCCCTACTTCGGTGGCGAGGACGTCGGCGGCGTCCTGGGTGACTACGGTCAGCCCGGCACCGTATTTGCGGGCGGACTTCGACAGTCGGAATAGGAACCGGGCGCCGAGGCCGGCGCGGAGCATCAGCCACGCCTCGTCGACCAGCACCACCTTGCGCACGTCCGGCGACGAGGCGGCGACCTTGCGCCAGATCGCGTCCAGGGTGAGCAGGGTGCCGACCGGTTTGAGCTCCTCGGGCAGATCCTTGATCGCGTACACCACCAGATGACCTTCCGGTGCGATGCTGGTCGGCCCGTCGAAGAGGCCCTTGAAGCTGCCCACCGTGTAGGGGCGAAGCTTCGCCGCCACCGCCCGCCCGTGCTCGCCCAACTCCCGCAGCGCGGTCTCAACGTCGGCCAGCAACGGCGCCGGCCGCCGCCACGTACGCGGGTCGGTCGTGATGCCCTTGCTCCGGTACGCGGCCAGGACCGCGTCATCGAGCGCGGCGGCCTCCTGCGGCGGCAGGCCGGCGCCGCTTGCGGCGCCATCGCCGGCCGCCACCACGGCGGCGAAGGTCTGCATAAACTGGGTCCGCCGGTACAGCGCGTCCTCGCCGTCGCTGGCGTTGAGGTCGAGCGGGTTGATCCGCACCCCGGGGGCACCTGGTCGGATGACCGTGCCGCCGACCGAGTCGGCGAGGGCGAGGTACTCGTCTTCGGGGTCGATGACGAACGCGTCGACGCCCAGGTACAGGTTGCGCAGCAGGTCGAGCTTGGCCAGGAAGGATTTGCCTGCCCCGGATCGGGCGAGGATGACGGCGTTGTAGTTGTCCTGCGCCCACCGGTCCCACACGACCACGCCGGTGGAGGCCAGGTTCAACCCGAACAACACGCCCATTCCGGCGTCACCTGTGGAGATGGGTAGGTCGGGGCTGGTGAACGGGAACGTCGCGGCGAGGGCGTCGGTGTCGAAGACGCGCCGCATTCCGAGTGCGTCGTATCCGAGGGGCAGGGTGCTGATCCAGCCCTGCAACTGCCGCCACGACGCCAGGGCCGTGTCCAGCAGCATGGATGCGGCAAGGTTGCGGACCTCGGTCACCCGCTGTGCCAGCTCGTCCGCGTCGGCGGCGTGCACGGTCAGGTACAGGCCCAACCGGAACAGTCGGGCCTCACCTCGGGCGATGCGGGTCGCCAGCTCGGCGGCGTCGTACGCGGCGGCATCCACGTCCGGGTCGTCGAGGCGGCCCTTGGCGGCGTCGTGGCGGCGGGCGGACTCCAGGCGGCCCCGCTGCTTACGCAACCGGGCGGCGGCCACCGCCGGTGGTACCGGCTCAATGTGTAGGGCCACGTCGACGCGTCCTGGGTAGGACAGGATCGGGTCCAACCATCCGGCCCCCACCTCGGACGGGTAGCCGGTGACGACCAACGTTGTGGTGTGCTCGACCCCGACCCGCAGGGACCGGCCGCTAACCTCCACGGCATCCGGTCCGCCGGGTAGCACGCCACCCTCGGCAACGCGACCACGCTTGCGACCACGCGCGGCGAACGGGTTCACCATTGCTCACCTTCCCTTCCTGTGGCGCCATGGATGACCGCTCCGTCGGGTGCCACGCCCACCGGCGGTGGCGGGCCGGTTGGATCTAGACAGCCGGCGAGTGTGGCGGCGGTGTTGGGCGAGTCGAGAACAGTGGCGGTGACCTCGCATGCGGCCAGCGCGCGGACGGCATGCCAGGCGCGGTGCAGGGTGTGGCCAGCGCCGCGCTGGTCGCGGAAGGCGAGGGTGACCTGCCGGTGCAGCAGCTCGCGTTGCGCGGCCAGGTCGTCCAGGAACGCGACGTGCGAGAGCGCGGCCTGTTCCAGCGCCGGGTGCGGCAGGGTCGGCGCCAGGTCGTGGATCCGGTCGGCCACCGTGGTCAGGTCGACCCGTTGCGCTCGGACCACGATCTGCACCGGGGCGTCGAGGGAGTTGAGCCACCGCCCGAACCCCGCCACGAGTCCGTTCTGCTCACCAGCGCTGCGTAACCCGAACGCAACGGTTGAGGCCGATACCAGAGCGGTCGTACCGTCCGGGCCGAGATCGACCAGGCCGTCCGCGGTGATGCCCTTCGCGGGCAGGCGAAGCGGCGCGGGCAGCGGGAGCTTGTCGCCGCGCCCCGTCGTGGTCTGCACCCAGGCCGGGGCGGCGGTGACTGGGCCGGTGGTCGGGGCGAGCCGGCGTGGCGCTCGGCGGTAGCGGATCGCGTGCCACAACCATGCGTCCATGTCGATGCCGTCGTGGCGGCCGACCGCGAGGACGAACGCGACACCGGCGACCGGGATGGCGCCGATGAGGAACGCTAACGGCGCCACGATCGGGTTCAGCGCCATCCACGCGGTATAGATGAGAAGGCCAGCAACGGTCAGGATGGTCAACTGCCGGAAAGTGCAGCCGAACAGGAGGGCGTCTTTGCGTTCCACGTCAGCGGGTACCCGGGCGCGCATTGGCGGGTCGTTGTCGCGGCGGGCCATCAGCGCTCACCTTCCTGTTGCGGACGGCCGTTGGGGGAACGGCGGGACAGAGGACGAGCCCGGTGACGGGGACGGTGCGGGACGGGGTCGACCGGAGACAGACGGCGCCGCGGGTTCGGACGGGGACGAGCCTCGTCCCCTGGCTGCCGGACGAGACGCCGGTGGGGTCGGGGACGCCGGGGTCGGTACCGGCGCGGCGGCCCGGGACGGGCCGCTCAGGTTGGAGTGGTCCCGCCGGTCGCCTCAGTGGAACGGGACGGGGACGAGAACGGCCGCGTGGCCGGGGTCGGGGGCCGTCTCGGTGTCGCCGGGGCACGCGGCGTGCCGGAGAACGTCGCCGCCGGTGCCGGACGCGGACCACGAGCGGGTGTGGCCGTGTTCGGTGCGTGGCTGAACTGGGCCGACGGTGGCCGGGCACCCGCCGAAGGCGCCGTGGCGGGCGTTGCGGGGGCGGGCGTGAAGCGTGCCGGAGCTGCCGGCACGGCCGGTACCCGGCGAGGCGTGGCCGGGGCCGGGGCAGCGCTGAACGTGGGCGGACCGGCGGGGACGGCGGACGCGGGCATCGATGTGTGGCTGGTCGGTGCGCCGCTGAACGCGGCCGAGCCGACCGGGGCAGGGCTGGGTCGGGAACGACCGGGCCGGACAGCCCGGGACGGTACGGCTCCGGCCCCAGAACCGGGACGGGGACGCGGGCGGGGACCGGACGCGCGCGGGGTCGGGCTGGTCGGGGACGGACCCCGCGCCGGACCCGTCCCCGTTCCCGGCCCGGACCGGGGACGTCGGGTGGCTCGGGTACGGGCTGCCGCGCCGCCGACCCCTGCGAGGGCGCCGAGGGTCTTGAGCATGACGACCGCGTGGATGATCTGACCGATCAGGCCGCGTCCCCGCTTCTGCCCGAGGGGTCCGAGGATCAGGTGCTTCATAAAGCCGGGCAGTTTGATCAGTAGCCACAGCATGGTCAGGCACACCAGGATCGCGAGCAGCCCACCCGTGGTGGCCGGCATGCCGAGTACCTGCACACCGGCTGGGGTGAGGAAGATCCGGACGGTGGCGAGGATGATGACGGCCTGACCGAACTGGATCCCCAAACAGGCGCCGAAGGCGCGCCACCACGTGTACGCCAGCCCTTCGGTCTGTGGAGTCGCGTGGCACATCAGCGCGAGCGGCGCGACTCCGATCAGCATGACCAGCAACGCGATACGCACCAAGAACGTCATCACCACGACGATCGCCATGACCAACACAGCCAGCACAAGCAACGAGAACAAGATCGATGGCACGGTGTTGCCCGGCGGCTGGTCGAGCATCTGCACGATGGCGGTGACGGCCGCGTTCCCATCGACGCCCTGTCCGGCAACGGCGGCCGTCAACGCGTTGACCATCTCGATGGCCTTACCGGCAACCAGCAGACTGAGGTTCGCCGCGACGCCGCCCACGACCACGCGGGGGGCGATCTCTTTGAGGCCGTAGTTGCTCTGCAACGTGTCGCGGGAGGCGACGATGAACCCGCCAGCCATAACGAACAACACGAAGATGCCGTTCGCGGCCATCAGACTGGTCGTCCAGAATGCTTTGACCTGCGCGTTGCCGGTCAGGTCCGGGGTGGACAACACGGTGTGCCCGAGGGTGTCCATGACCGGCTTGAGGCCCGTCTTCGCGATCCACAGCAGGAAGTCGTTGATCGCCTTGCGGATCTGCCCGGGGATGTCGAACAGTCCGGGATCGTCGTCGTCGCTGGTGGGCGCGATGACGACGGGCGGGGTCGGCCCTGGGGTGGGCGTCGGGGTCTTCGGTGCGGCCGTCGGGGCGGTGGTCGGCGGTGGCCCGATCGGGCTGGGGACCGGCGTCGGGTCAGCCCACGCCGGGCTTGCCCCACCAACGACGGTGGCACCGCCGGCGAATGCGACGCCGAGCCACATCAGAAGGAACAACCGAGTTACACGGCGGCGACGGTCGCCACGGCTCGCGGTAGGCGGGGACATGTCAGGCCACCCACCGGCCGACGATCGTGACGATCAGCGGCGCGAGCAGCGCCAGCATGTAGCCGATCGCCGCGGACTTCAACGCGGACTTGCCCTTCTCGGCCTCGCCCGGGTCGCCGTTGGCCCACATCAGGCGCAGTCCGCCGATCGTCAAGAACAACGTGGCGACCGCAACGAGAATCCCCAGCAGCCAGACTCGGATATTGGTCACAACGGCAGCGATCGAGTCGACCGGCGGCGTCGGCTCGTCGTCGTCGGCGTAGGCGGCAGTAGCAAACAGCGCGAGCGCCGTGCCCGTGAGCCAGGCCAGTAGCGCGAGACGCGAGACCACCCGGACGAACCGGCGAAAGACCCGCTGAATGACACCAGGCGTCCTGCGGTGGGCGGGCGTGGCCCGCATGTGGCGGGTGCGGCGGCGAGTGTGCGGTGTGCGGTTCATGATTGGGCACCTCCGAATGCACAGGCCAGGGCCTTGCGGGCGCGGCTGGTGAGGTTCAGGCGATGCGGGGTAGGGTTGCCGACCGGACGGGGCCGTCCTCCTTCACGAAGGCTCGACAACGACGGGTGTCAGCGCGTCAGCGGCGCCGGTCGGCAACTCCTGCGTACATGTCCCGCACCTAGAGAAGACAGAAACCAAGATCAGATTGGAACGAGGCAGCTCACACCCTGTGCGCGAGGCTCAAGGGCGACGGCGGGCGCTGGAATCGGGCGCCGTCGTCCGCGTGGCGGCGGCAATGACCTCGGCGTCGGGGTCGGACAACGCACCCGACCGGATCGCCTCCACCAGGCGTGCCTCCGCAGCCCTGCGTCGCTTGTAGACGGTCCATCGCGACAGGCCGAGGCGGTCGGCGTACTCGGCCACGGACACGTCCTCCAGGTGGATGGTGCCGATCAGGTCGGCGTCCTCGGCAGAGAGCACACCGGCCACGACGGCGCGGACCAGCACGAGGTCCGGGTGCCCGGACGGTGGCGGAGGCAGTGTCGATCCGGGCGCGAAGTTCGCCTCCCCGGAAGCGGCCGGTTCGGCCGCGCGCAGTGCCGACCGGGCGGCGGATGAGGCGGCGTCCAGCAGCCGCGACACCACACCGGGGCGGGCCACGTTCACCGTGGCCAGGGCGGCGACGAACTCCGCGACGAGCGCGGCATGCACATCGCCGGTGTAGGTGCGCGACAGCCGGTGAGCCGCGTTGCGAAGGCCAGGCATCGCGACGCCGACCGCGCCGACCGTCCAGGACGCACCTTCGCTGCGGGTGCGGGCGACCAGCAGCCGCCACACCTCATCGCGAGTGTCGAACCCGCAGGAGGGGTGCATCAGGATCGCCGACAGCTCCGGCAGCGCGATCGGCCGGCGCGGCAGGCCGTGGCCGACCTTTCGGCCGTCCACCGACAGCGGCTTGGGGCCTTCGGCCATCAGCCGGAACCGGTACTCGATCTCATCCAGCAGCGACGCGCCCGCCGGGCGGGCAGGGCCGTACGAGGACATGCGAGCAGGCATGGGAGTCCCCCAGAAGCGGTTGGGTGATGCCGGCGGCTACCGCGCTTGGCGGTCCGCTCGGCGGGTACGGCACCCATCTCGCCACCCGGCAGGCACACAACTGCCACACCGACGATCACCGGCGGCAGCCACAATGCCTGTTGCACCGAGCCTGCCACCAGCCACGTCACGCAACCTCGGCCCATGTTTGGCCGACGCGCTCTCGTAGCTGTGCCTGCCCTTGACCGGCCTGTTCCACGTCGCGGCCGTCGAAGGAACACCATGTCGAGACACCGGAACGAGAACAGCCACATCGGGCCGCATCTGTCCTCTTGAGGCGTCCAGGGCGGCGGCGGTTCGTCGCGAACGAAATAGCGAGGTCAGCCGGTCCGAGATCTGCCATGCTGTCGTGCCGTGACACAGATTGCGTTGGTCGTGGCCCGAACGGTACTTCGGGGCGTGTTGCCGTATCCCGACCTGGTACGCCGCGTGCGCGTCCGCCATCGTGCCCGCAGCCTTGCCGCCCGCGACCCCTGGCCCGACGACGAGGCGGCCGTGACCGGGCTGGACTACGCGACGGTCGCTCTCCTGCGGCTGCTGTCGCTGCAGCGTGAGACGCGGCGTGCGGTGCGCTGGCGCCAGCGCGAAGCTGCGGCCCTGTTAGCGCGCACGTCGTTGGAGACCTGCGTCCTTGGCTTGTGGTGCCTGCACAACCCGGACGCCGCCGCGATGCTGCGGGCGTCCGAGATCCGCGCCGCATCCACCATGCTCACCTTCCTGTCGGCCGCCGGACTGATTCCGGATGCTCTGATCAAGCAGGCGGTGGCCGCCCTTGGCGAGCCGGGAAAGCTTCCCGACGTGCGGGCGATGACGCAGCAGATCGACGCCGCGACCAGTGCCAGGTTGGCCGCCCACATGTATGACCTGGCCTACCGGCCCGCGTCGCAGTACTTCACCCACGCCACCAGCTCCGCGCTGCTTCGCCACGTCACCAGCAAGCGGCGCCGCACGACCCGGCCCACCAACCCGTGGTTCCGCCGCGTGCCCGCGCGAACGGCCGACGCCTGCGTGGGTCTGCTCGCTGGGGCCATCGCCGTGCGGATGGCGGTACCGGCCGACGTGTTCCTGCGATACGCCGAAGGTCACGCCGGGCGCGTGCTGCCGCCCCTGGTTGTCACCCTGGGTAAGGGCTTGATGAGAAAGCGCAGCCTCGTGGATCTGATGCACCTCGTGACGGAGATGCAGGAGGAGACACGGGACATGCGCGCTTACCTGGACCGCGTCGGGACCGGAGAGACCCGCACGGAACGTGAAGCTCAGCTGCGCGCGATGTTCGACAAGCTCATCGCTCGGCTTGGCCTCGACGACATGCCACCCGACGCCATTCAGCCCATCATCGATCACGTGGTCATGAAGGCCCTTGACGAGTGGGACGCCGAGCACGCAAGCCGCGTCCAACAACTCGCCACCGGCTCCAGCAGCGCGTAAGCCGTACGTACCGACGTGATCGGCCGACCCGTCCCATATAGGTGCTCTGTTCCTCTCTTCTTGCCTCTGAGCTGCCTGTTCTTCTCGACGGGGATCTTGTTGTGCCGCGCGAGTGATCTTGTTGCGGCGTGGAAGAAGCCTGTGGTTCCTCGAGGAGAACACGCAGGTCGCCTCAGTTACTAACGACGGGCTTGACCGGACCGCAGCACCGGCTAGTCTTACGGACCAGCCGTTCCGGACGACCTCCCCCGTGGTCGCCCGGAACGGCTTTCTCGTACGCCGACGGCTGTGCCTCATGGACTCTCCGGGGTGCGGGCACCCCAAACGGCCCTCGCCGCGCCAGGCCCGCTCCGGCGGGCTCTACTGAGGCGGAGCGGCGAGCTTCTTGATATTGGTGTCGAGCCGAAGCTGGTCAGGGGTACCGCTGAAGTCTCGGATGGCCGCCAGCAGAGCCCGGTCGGAGTTGCTGGTGAGTTTCGGCTCCACGATGTCGAGCAGCTCGTCCCATCGCGTGCGAGCGTTCTGGGTCGACAGCACCGACGCGTACACCGGGTCGGCGAAGAGCCTAATGGCGATCCCGGCCGCGGCGCCGTCGAGTTGCTGGAGCAGGGATTGGTACGTCGGGAGGGCGGCCCATGCGACGCCGTAACCGTTGCCGAGGAAGACCTTCACGAGCGTTCGGACGTACAGGGCGGAAACGGCGGCCGGGATCGCGCCCTGGTCCCCGACGAGCTGGGCGAGCCGGCGGGCCGGGGCCGCCTCGTTGTAGAAGTTGTTCATGCCGTTGTGTGCTGCGGTCAGCTCATCGATGGCCTCTGCCATCTCGACGGCGCGGACCTCCTCGGTGAGGTACGCGGCACCGTCAACGAGATCGATCAGTTCGCGGGCTGCTGTTGCGAAGTTGGTTTCCGCGATTGCCCGTGCGCGGGCGTGGCGAAGGCCGAAGGTGCGCCGGGCGTCCTCGGACACGAAGGGCCAGAGCCGGGGCCACAGCACCCGAACGTTGTCAGCGACGGTCGGGGAACGGTCGGGCGCCGTGTAGAGACCGAAGAGGCCGTTGGCGAGTGTGTCGGGTCGGTCGCCGGGTAGCTGGTCGAAGAAGGCGGCGGCGTCGCGGACGGCATGCGGGTCGAGCCGCTCCTTCTTGATGTTCGCCAGGAGCCGGCCGGTCGTGGCGGTGACTGTGTCCGGCGGTGCGGTGATGACCTCGCGGATGCAGATCTGTAGCCAGTTCGCCAGGTCGAGGCCGGTCAGTGTGACCTGGTTGGGGTGAGCCGCGCTGGCGTGGTTGCGCATAAATCGGATGTGGTCAAGCCGCTGGTATCCGACGTCGGTGAGTAGTCCGATCTCCAGGGCGGCTCTCAGCAGGCTGAAGTCCTCGACCTTGTTGAGGTCGGACTCGTCCTTTAGATGCTTTCGGAGGTCGCTGCTACCGGCCGCGATGTCGTAGAAGTAGTTGAGGTCGAACCCCGCGACCCGGCGGCGAAGTTCGTTGACCAGCTCGTCCCAGAGGTAGTTAAGGGCCGCGTCGAAGAGGCCGACCGCGACTGCGGCGATCATCTTGCTGATGTAGAACGACCGCCCGAGGGTGGGGCCATCCAGGTTGGCCAGGACGTTCGGAACGGCCGTGAGCATCGTGGCCCGCTCGTTGACGTCGACGAACACGGCGCCGGACGGGAGGCCGACCTCGGCGAGCTGCGCCCGAACGACGGACTCGAACCGCTGTAGGTCGGTCATGACGCTGCCGGGAGCGACGACGTCTGTCCCCGTACGCCCCGCCGGCACGATCTCGTTCACGCGCCAATCCTAGTGCCGCGAGTCGATCTTGGTGGTGAGTTGGACGTGTCGGTCGGCGACAGCCCACACCGCCTAGCTGCCTGTTCCTCCTTACGCCGGACTCCGTGCGGCACAGAACCGATCTTGTTGCGGTTGGCGACAGTGGACCGCACGTTCCAATTCGATCTTGTTCTTTGTCATCTGTAGGTGTCAGCGCCGATCAGCGGACGTGGCCCACACGCCTATGCCGCACCGCACATCTCCGGCCTCCGTTACCAGCCTCGCCTCGGTCCCGGTGGCTGTTTTGCTCCCGCCGCCGGGCTTCCGCCCGAACGGCGGCTCCACGGCCAGCGACCTGACGGACTGGTACGGCGTCGCTCCCCGCGACGCGGCCGGTCTCGTCGCTCACTACACCCGGCCCGGCGATCTCGTGATCGAGCTGGACGGCCACCCGACGATTACGCGGGCGGCGTCTCACCTCGGCCGCCGCGCCGCTGTCTCGGCCACGGCCGGCGACGACACGAGCCGGCCGAAGCCCACAGCACATCAGCCGCCGCGTCGGCTCGGGGCCGGCATCATCGTCGTCGCAATGCCCCGAACGGATGTCGACCGGGACGACCTCGCCGCCCTCAACGTTGCGATGCAGACCTGGCAGGGGTGGCTGCGCCCCGGCGGCTACCTCATCACCGCGTTGACGCACCCGAGCACTCCCAACGACCGCCCGCAGCGGTCCGGCAGCTACCGGGCGAGCGTCATCGCCGCCGCTCGCGCCGCCGGGTTCACCTGGCAGCAGGAGTTCCTCGTACTCACCGTAGCCCCACCGGAGCACGAGCCTCGGGCGCTGACCGACACCACGCCGGCTATCCGGTCGGCCCTCGTCGGTGGCCGTCACCGGATTGTCCACGTCAAGGTTCTGACGTTCCGCAACGACGCGGGAGGCCGCGATGCCTGAGCCCCGCCCCGAGCCGGCCATGACCGAGATTCGTCCCGCCGCCCCGCAGGGCTCGGTGTTCGTGACCGGGCAGGTGTGCTCGCGTGAACAGCGGCGCGGTCGCTACACCAAGGAGTCCTTCGCCCACCCGGGCAAGATGCTGCCCTCGATCGCCCGCTACCTGATCAACACCTACACACAGGTCGGCGACTGGGTGTGCGACCCGATGGCCGGCATCGCCACCACCGTCGTGGAGGCCATGCACCTGCACCGGCACGGCATCGGCGTCGAGTACGAGGCCCGCTGGGCGGGGATTGCCGCCGACAACATCCGCCTCGCCGCCTCGCAGGGCGCCCGCGGCATCGGCGAGATCCTGCAGGGCGACTCCCGGCACCTGCCTGCCCTGATCCCGCCCGAGCTGCACGGACGCATCGCGCTGGTCATCACTTCACCGCCATACGGACCGTCCACCCACGGCCACGCCCGCACCCCCGGACCACGCCGAGGCAAGGTCGCAAAGATCAACTACCAGTACGGCATCGACGCCGGCAACCTCGCCTACCGCAGCCACACCGAGTTGGCCGACGGCTTCACCCAGATCCTCACCGGAGCCGCCGCGATCCTGCGCCCCGGGGGCATCGTCGCCATCACCGCCCGCCCCTACCGCCGCCACGGCGAGCTGATCGACATCCCCGGCATGGTCGTCGCCGCCGGCACCAACGCCGGGCTACGGCTACACGAGGAATGCGCGGCGCTGATCGCCGGCATCCGCGACGGCCGGCTTGTCCCCCGCGCCTCGTTCTTCCAGCAGAAGAACGTCCGCGCGGCCATCGCCGCCGGAGAACCACAGTGGCTCGTCCAGCACGAAGACGTAATCGTCTTCGTGGCCCGCGGGTCCGGAGGTTCCGGCGAACCCAAGTGCCTTTACCCGGAATCCGAATGTCCTGACGGCTCATCGTCGCGGATCAGCGACGGAGGTCATCGTGCACCGTGATGTTCCGTCGCACGGCAAGGACCCCGCTGAGCAAGGTCCGAGCGACCAGTTGCTGTACACGGCCGAGCAGGCGGCCGACCTGCTGCAGGTCAACCCGTCGTGGCTGCGCAGGAAGGCCATCGCACGCGCCATTCCGTGCACCTTCATCGGCAAACACCTGCGCTTCTCCGCCAACGACCTAACCATGATCATCACTATGGGTGCGCACACACCCCGCGGCCAGCACTGATAGCGCTGGGCGCCGTCCAGCCTTGACCAGACGTGACACGGGAGCGTCCATGGTGGTCCGGTCCTATCGCGGACCGGACCACCCGGTATCCATAACAGAAAGGACCACCAGCATGGCCTGGGTCGAAAAACGCGGTGACCAATGGCGGGTTCGCTTCCGCAGCGACGACGGTAGCGTCGCCACCGACAGCAGCCACCCCACCAAAACAGCTGCCAACGCCCGCGCCAGGGCGATCGAAACCGACCAGCGTCGCGACGTGTTTATCAGCCCCGAACACGGCAAGATCACCCTCGCGGAATGGGTCGACCAGTGGCTCGACGCCCACGACGTCGGCGCCGCCACCTTCGAACGCTACCGATCCCACCTGGACAACCACATCCTGCCCCGCTTCGGCACCAGCGCCCTGAACACCATCACCCGCATGGCCGTCAAACGGTGGGTCAAGGATCTGAACCAACGCCGAGCCGACTCCACCGTCGCCAGCATCCTCAGCCTCCTCTCCATGATCATGGGTGAGGCCGTCGAGGAACGGCGCATCCCGATGAACCCGTGCCGCCGCCTGCGTCACGCCTCAGCCGCCCGACCCGAACGTCCCTGGGCCTCCGCGGCACAAGTCAACGAGATCGCGGCCCGCGTCTCCGCCGCCAACCGCGCGCTCATCATCACCGCCGCCTACACCGGCATGCGCTGGGGTGAGCTAACTGGGCTACGCCGACCCAACTGCAAACTCGACGACGGCCGGATCTTCATCGACCCGGACGACGGCGCACTGCACGAGGTCGGCGGTCACCTCGAACTCGGCCCACCGAAGACACCGGCCGCCGTACGCGACATCCTCCTGCCACCATTCCTGATCGAACTACTACACGCCCACCTCAAGACCCACGACCACGAGCACGTCTTCATCGGCCGCGACGGAGGCCTACACCGCCGCTCCAGCTTCCACCGCCGCCACTGGCGCCCCGCCACCGACGGCGACCCGCACAAGGGCGCTCCGGCCATCATCCGGGGACTGCACTTTCACGACCTGCGCCACAGCCACAAAACCTGGCTCATCGAAGACGACGTACCAGAGATCGCTCAAGCCAAACGGCTCGGCCACCGCCTGCCCGGCATTCGCGGCATCTACAGCCACGTCAGCCCCGCCGTCGAAAAACGCCTCGTCGACGGACTGCAAAGGCGATGGGAGCACAACGCTCCCCCACACCCAGCGGCCCGACCGACTGACAACGTTTCCGACTAGGAAGTGCTCACCGGGGAGCAGGACCATCCGTCAACGGAAGCTGTCACCCCCAGGGAGCGGCCATGCTCCCCCTATGCTCCCCAGGTAAGGCCCAAACAGCAAAAGACCTGTTACCGGATCACCAGTAACAGGCCACATGAACTGCGAATATAGATGGTGGGCGATACTGGGTTTGAACCAGTGACCTCTTCCGTGTCAAGGAAGCGCGCTCCCACTGCGCCAATCGCCCTAGCTGTGGCGGGTCTCTGCCCGCCAGCCGAGGTGGAGACGGGATTTGAACCCGTGTACACGGCTTTGCAGGCCGTTGCCTCGCCTCTCGGCCACTCCACCAACGCGTCCGAGGAGTACGTCGGCCTCGCGAGCGGACGACGGGACTCGAACCCGCGACCCTCACCTTGGCAAGGTGATGCGCTACCAACTGCGCTACGTCCGCTTGTCTTCCGGAGTGCTTCCCGGTGACGGACGAAACTCTAGCCGAGCCTCACCCGTCATGCCAAACCGGGGGTCGCCCGGCGCGCCGCAGTACGCCTCACGTGTCCCCTGAGCACCAGAAAGATCACGAGAGGGAGGACGCCAGACCGGTGCACCGGCGCAGGTCCTGGTACTTCCTCGTGACCCGGGTCGCCTCCGCGCCCGTCACGGGGAGCGGCTGACCGGTCTTCCGGGAGATGACCGCGGGGATCAGCTCGGTTTTCGTGATCGACGTGCCCCGGAAGCTGACCTTGAAGACGCCGGTGTCGTTGCTCCAGGCGTCGTCGCGCCACCAGAGGAAGTTGCCCAGGCCGTACTGGACGTAGGTCCGGTCGAGCCAGCCGCCGCCCTGCAGGAGGTGGGAGTGGACGCCGACGATGAGGGTGGCGCCGGCGCGCGACAGGACGCCGGCGAGGCTCTTCTGCTGGCTGTTGGGGCACGCGACGCCCTCGTACCCCCAGTGGAGGTAGACCACGACGACGTCGGCCTGCTGCTTCGCGGCCTTGACCGCGTTGACGGCCCGCGTCTCGTTGAACGCCATGGCGACGCCCGGGCGGCTCGCGGTCGGGGCCCACCGCGACGACAGCTCGGCGATCTGCGACAGGCCGAGGAAGGCGATCTTCACGCCCTTCACCTCGGTGATCCACGGCGCGTAGGCCTCGGCGGTGTCGCGTCCGGCGCCAACCGTGGGCATGCCCGCCGCGCGCGCCGAGAAAAGAGTGTCCTCGAGCCCCACCCGCCCGTAGTCGAGCGCGTGGTTGTTGGCGATCGTCACCACGTCCACGCCGGCGGCGACGAGCGCCCGGTAGGCCGTGTCGGGCGCCCGGAAGTGGAACGTCTTCGGCTCCGGCGTCCCCCGCTCGGTGACGGCCGTCTCCAGGTTGACCATGGTCACGTCGGCATCGGCGAGCACCTCGCCCATCGGCCCGAAGGCCGTGGCCGGCCTCTTCAACAAGGTGCGGGTGCGCTCGACGAAGTGCACGTCGCCGGCGAACGCGAGGGTGAACTCGGCCGGGCCGGTGGGGCTGGGCGCGACGCTCGCGGTGGTCGGCGTAGACGTGGCCGCCGCGCTGGGCGCGGCGACGTCGGGCTCACCCTGGTCGGTGCAGCCGGGCAGCGGGGCGAGCACAAGGGCCGCGAGCAGCACGCTCGCGGCCCGGCGCCGGGTGCGCGGGGGGATTTTCACCCCGCAAGAGTACGGGCAGAAAGCGCCGTTTCGTCCGCACGCGCGGCCGGCCCCGTGCACGTCGGACGGACCGTCGAGTGGCGTGCGTCACAGCGCATCGCAGGTCAGGGCGCTCCGTGGCGTTGACCGGACAGTCAGCAGAGCGTCACGAGATCGACACGCATCGCGTTCACCCTCGTGACCTGCCACGACGCGTGGCCCCATGCGGTCACGACCGTCCCCGTCGGACGGTCGGGCCAGTATGTGATCGATCCGCCGACGCGCCCCCGCCGAGTTCGGAGGCCCCAACCTCACCCAAAGTGAGGAATCCTCGTACTGACTGTGGCCTCAGCGGCCGGGAAATGCGCTATTTTTCCAGCGTGGCTCGTCGATCTCCCGCAGTCCGGCTGGACTCCCTGTTGCGCACGGCCTGTGACGTCATCGTCGACCGCGGGCTGGCCAACACCAGAACGTCCGACGTGGCGGCCGCGGCCGGGGTCAGCCAGGCCCTGGTCTTCTACCACTTCGCCACGAAGGAACGGCTGCTCGCGCAGGCGTTCAGCTACGCCGCCGAGCAGGATCTCGCCCGCCTCGACGCGGTCGTCTCGTCCTCGGCCAACCCGCTCGACAAGGTGCGCAAGATCCTGAAGCTGTACGCCCCGACGGGCAGCTCGAAGTCCTGGGCGATGTGGATCGACTGCTGGTCGGAGTCCATGCGCGTCCCCGAGCTGGAGAAGGTCTCGCGCCGGCTGGACCTGCGGTGGAAGGACGCGCTCACCGAGGTGATCGCGGCCGGCAGCAGGGACGGCACGTTCGCCTGCGCCGACCCGGCGGGCGCGGCGTGGCGCATCACCGCGCTCATCGACGGCCTCGCGGTGCAGGTCACGGTGCACGAGCGGGTGATCGCGCGCAAGCAGCTCAACGAGTGGGTCCGCCAGCACACGGCCCGTGAGCTGGGCGTCGAGGTCGACCAGCTGTCCTGAAGGCGACACCGTCCACCGCGTAATCGACCGGTCACAATGAGACAGGTACGCGCAGTCGACGGAGGGGTCCCCGTGACAGCTCCCCCGGACGGCGGGAAGCGCCCGCCCAACCTCACCAAGTCGGTCATCATCTTCGCGGTCCTGGTAGCCACCTCGTACATCCTCGGCTTCATCGGCCTGTACCAGCACCTGGAGCACAAGGCAGGCATCCTCAGCCTGCTCTACTACGACCTTCAGCTGTTCGTGCTGGGGGCCGACCCGCTGCAGGAGAAGCCCGACGGGCTGCCCACGGCGCTGCAGATCGCCCGGTTCGTCGCGCCCACGGTCGCGATCTTCGCCGTCTTCGAGACGGGCCGGGTGCTGGTCTTCGCGGAATACCACCGCCGCCGCACCCGCCACGCGACCGGCCACGCGGTCGTCTGCGGCGACTCCCCCGTCGCCCGCACACTCGTCACCCAGCTACGCGCCAACGGCCGTACGGTCGTCGTGGTGGCCGAGCGGCTCGTCGGCACGACGGAGTCGCGGCAGCGGGACCTGATGACCGTCGTCGGCGACGCGGGCGATGCCGACGTGCTGCGCGCCGCCGGCGTGCCCCGCGCCGAGGTCGTCTACGTCGCGGCCGGGGACAGCGCGACGAACCTGTCCATCGCCGTCCGCGCGAGCAGCCTCGCCAGGGGCCGCGAGACGCCGCTGGCCGTCTACGCCCACATCGCCGATCCGGAGCTGTGCGTGTCCCTGCAGGCCCGGCGGCTCGGCCTGCCCCACCCGCCCGGCGTACGGCTGGACTTTTTCAACATCGACGACCTGGCGGCACGGGTCCTGTTCGACCGGTGGCCGCTGCCGGCGTTCGAGGAGCGGCCGACCCGGGTCCTCATCGCGGGCGGGTCGCGGCTGGCCGAGGCGCTGCTCGTGCAGGCGGCCCGGCACTGGCGGGTGGGCAACCACCGGGCGCACCCGCTGCTGCACGTGGACTACGTCGCCCCGCACGCCGACGCGGCCGTCGGCGCGCTCACCGCCCGCTACCCGTTCCTGCGCCGGACCTGCCGCATCACGCCCGTACCCGTGGAACTGACCATCGCGCTCGCCGGCGGCGCGCTCGGCACGCCGCACGACCAGTCGTTCCTGTGCTACCGGGAGGAGAGTCACGGCCTGAAGGTCGCGCTGACCACCCACCGCCTGTGGCACGGCGGGCCGGGTTCGGTGTTCGTGCCGCTGTACCAGCTCACCGACCTCAGCGTGGCCTTCGACGGCGCGGACACCTACCAACTGCTCGACGAGGTGCAGGGCTGCCTGCGGCTGTTCGGCATGATCGAGGCGGCGTGCGACCCGGTGCTCATCGGCGAGGACCTCGTCGAGCGCCTGGCCCGCCTCATCCACGAGCACTACGTCGCCCGGAGCCGGGCGGCCGGCGACGGCCCCCGCGACAGCGAGCTGGTCGACTGGGAGCACCTCGACCCGGAGCGTCGCCGCGCCAACCGCGACCAGGCCCACGACATCGGCTCCAAGCTGCTCGCGATCGGCTGCGTCGTCGTCCCCCGCGTCGACGGCGGCCCGCTGTTCCAGCTCACCGAGGACGAGATCGACCAGCTGGCGGCCCTGGAGCAGCAGCGCTGGAAGGAGGACAAGGAACTCGCCGGCTGGCAGTACGGCGATGACCGCGACGACGAAGGCCGACGCTCGCCCTACCTGCTTGACTGGTGGGACATGCCCGAGGGCGCCCGGCGCAAGGACCGCGACGCGATCCGCGTGCTGCCCGACATCCTGGCCGACGGCGGGTTCGAGATCGTCCGGCTGACCAACCGGGCCCCCGACATGGTGACGGAGGCGGCATGATCCGGATCGGCATCACCGGGCACGTGCACCTCACCACCGGTTCGACCAAGCCGATCTACGACGCGATCCTCACGGTCCTGCGGGAGTACGGCGACGGGTGCGTGCGCGGCGTCACCTGCCTCGCCGACGGCGCCGACCAGATCTTCGCCCGGGCGGTGCTCGCCACCAGCGGCAGCTACGAGGTGATCCTCCCGGCGTTCGACTACCGCGACAAGCAGATCCGCCCGGAGGCGCAGCCGGACTTCGACGAGCTCGTGCGCAACGCCACGACCGTCTCCTACACCGGCCACGCGCGCTCCGGCGACGACGCCTACCTGGACGCCAGCCTGGAGATGCTGCGTCGCTGCGACCGGCTGCTCGCCGTCTGGGACGGCCGGGCCGGCGGCCGCAGCGGCGGCACCGCCGACGTGGTGACCCGGGCCCGCACGATGCGCCTGCCGGTGACCGTCATCTGGCCCGACGGGGCCGCCCGCACCGGCGCCGCGACAATCTAGGATCCCTGTCCCAACCGGAACCGCCGCCGAGCCCGTCGTTGGGGTGAGGACAACGGAGGTGCGGTGAAAGCGGACGCGGAACGCGACTACACCGAGTACGTGACCGGGCGGCTCCCGGCGCTGCGCCGGGTCGCCACGCAGCTGGCCGGCGACGCCCACCGGGGCGACGACCTGGTCCAGCAGACGATCACAAAGCTGTACACGCGGTGGACCCGCGCGGCGAAGGCCGACAATCTGGACGCCTACACGCACAGGATCCTGGTGCGGACGTTCCTCGACGAGCGTCGGCTGGGCTGGGCGCGGGTCCGGTTGGACGACCGGCCGACCGAACCGCGTCCCACCACGACAGCCGACGAGGCGGACCGGGTGACGCTGCGCGCGGCGCTCGCCCGGCTGCCCCGCCAGCAGCGCGCCGTGCTCGTGCTCCGGTTCCTCGCCGACCACCCGGTGGACACGGTGGCGGACATCCTGCAGATCTCCCCCGGCACCGTCAAGAGCCACACCGCGGCCGGCGTCGCCGCGCTGCGGCGGCTCCTGCCCGAGTACGCCGGGCCCACCATTCGCGAGGGACAGCGATGAACGAGAACGACATTCTGGGTCAGTTCCCGGAGGAGGAGCTGCCCGCGTCGCGGGTCGACGTGGCGGCGGCGGTGCGCTCGGGCCGGCGTCGGCGGCGGGCGTACGCCGCGGCGGGCAGTGGGGGTGCCGTGCTGGCCGTCCTGGCCGCCGTGCTCGTCGTGCCCGGCGCCATCGGCTACGCCCGGGGCGGCGGGGCCGGCGGCACCGGCGTGGGCGCGGAACCGAAGCCGACCGTCGCGGTGTCGGTCAGCGCCACCCCGAGCCGGTCGACCGACAACGTGTCCTGCATGACGGTGCCGATCACCACGAAGCTTCCGGACCGGTTCTCGGTGCTCGAGCGGTTCGTCGGGCTGCCCGACGCGGCCGAACAACGGCTCATGGAGTACACGACCGGTGCCACCAGGCAGGAGGTCGTCTACACCACGGCGACGGGCGACACCGTGCAGGTGAACCTGGCCGCCCGCGGCGAGGGGTACGCGCTCGCCGGCAACGGCGGCCGGGCCGCCCCGTTCGACCCGGACACGCTGGTGCCCGGCGACCCGGTCAACGGTAGGCCCGGCTTCTGGCTGCCCGACGACCAGCGCATCTGGCAGTACCCGGCGGTCCGGTTGGCGTGGCAGTGGGCGCCCGACGCGTGGGTGTTCGTCGCCGTCACCGACACCGACGACAGGGACCTGACGGCGCAGCGCCGCCAGCGCCTGCGGGAGCTCGCGGTGGCGCAGGCGCAGGCGCTGACCATCGGCCGGGGCGTCGCGGTGACCTCGCCGTTCCGGGTGCCGGCGCCGGACTGCGCCCGGCCGGTCAGCACCGACCTGTACCGGGGCACACACGCCAACGGTGCGGCTTTCGTACGGTTCGGCGTGATGTTCGCGCGGGGCGACCTGGCCAAGTCCAACCTCCTGACCGAGGGCAGCGTCACGGCCGACTCGATCGCCACGCCGGCCGACAAGCCCGGCTCCGCCACCAGCACTGTGGACGGGCATCCGGCCGCCGTTCCCACCGACAACGTCCTGATCGTCTACGACGTCGCGGGATTCGCCCTGGAGATCAGCGTGATCGACGGCGGGCGCGTGGACACGGAGGCCCGGTTCCGGTCGATCGAGATGGTGCCGGGCGCGGACCAGGACGAGAGCCGGTGGGTCACCGACTTCATCCGGTGACGGTCAGCGGCCCGGCAGAGTGATCACGTGGTCGTCGGCCTGACCGGCGCCGTCGGTCGCCGGGGCGACGGACAGGGTCGCCGGCCCGGGCTGCCAACCGGTCGGCAGGTCGATCCGCACCAGGGCGTCGCCCTGGTGCGGATCCGTGTCGTCGAGGGTCACCACCCGCGAGACGATGACCTCGCCCGAGGAGTCGCGCAGTTGAACGCGGACGCGCCCGTCGGGCAGGAAGCCGGCGACCTGGACGTCGAACGACGCGGTCACGGTGTCGCCCTGCTGCGGCGAGATGAGCCAGACCGGGGCGAGCACGTGGTCGGCGTCGGCGCGGCGCAGGGTGCCGCCGACGGGCACCTGCGACCACAGCGCGTCCACCGCCCTGCCGTCGACGCGCAGCCGCACCTCGGGCAGGTTGGACACGGCGGTGACGGTCCAGACGAGCTGCCGCACGGCGGCCCCGCCGCTGGGGTTCGCGGCGTCCACGTGGACGCCGGCGAGGTCGACGGTCACGGCGGTCGCGCCGACGCTGACGTCGCGGACCGAGACGCCGTCGGGCCAGCCGGAGCGGTAGTCGGGGTCCAGCGGCCCGCCCGCGACCGCCTCGGTCGCGGCGGGC
>NZ_BAAALT010000104.1:0-7269 GCF_039528515.1 Luedemannella flava | reverse complement strand
GGGATAGCTCCCGAGTGTGTAAATCTGTTCGCGGCTAACATAACCGTCCTGTTCGGCGGCGAGCCGAATCACTGACTCTTGTACGGAAGCCTCCACCGAGAGCCAANGAGGGCCGCGCCAGCGTACTCCAATAGCTGGGCCGGACGAATCATGAACAGGCTACCTCCGGAACGCTTGCGCATCTCTTCAACCAGTTCGATGCGGGCTCCTCGCCGTTCGCCGCTCTCCTCGCGCCACCAATCTTCCTTAACGTCACCGGTGACTAGCACGACATCACAACGCCTCTGCGCGGCCTCGATGAGCAACTGCTCCCAGACCAAGTAGTCTCCGGCAGCCGCCTCCTCGCCCTTGCGCTTATCCATGTAGCCGGGCGGCAGCCGCAGCTCGACACGGCGAAGTCCTTCGCGCACAGCCGCGTCATGCGACGACTCATCCAGTGCTGGTCCGACACGCCCTCGAAGAATTTCTCCGAGTGACTGAAGAATAGGATCCTTGCTAGTGTCCCGCGCCCACTCGATAGCCGATGGATCTGCAGACTCATCAACGCCAATAATCACACTATCGAAGGCAGCACTAAGTTCGCCTTGGAGTTCCTTGGAACGTTGCTCCGGGAGAGCCACCCGGTTCGCCCAGCTTCGAAAGGTGTTCAACGACTTGTCACGATGATCGGTCAAATCGTTGATCGCCTTATTGGTTCCCCGTGGATCTCGAAGTACCGACTCTCTATTACGCCAGAACTCCGCGACCACCTGGTGGGGGACCCAGAGTCGGTTAGCCAACGCTGTAAGGACAGCCAACAGATCGTCTCGCGCCTCTGTGGTGAACCGATACAGGTTCAGCAATACATTAGTGTCAATGGCAACCATGCCATCAGCCAGAGCCTTGCGATACTCATCAAGGGTCGGCGTAATGTATCCCTCAAAACCGTCGAACAGTCCGCGCGGACTATCCTCGGCCAGCCGTTCTGCGGCTGCGACTTCCCCAGCGGAACGCTCTTGGGTCACCTCAGCAGGGTACCAACCGACCACGGGCCCGCAGCTCCGTGATCGAGTGGAAGATATACCGCAATCCGGGCATCGGCCAAAAGCCGTCGAAGCCATATATATCGCCCATAATGCCCCAAGAATCCTTAAGCACGATCTTCAGCCGAGCGGGTAGCTGTCCTCGATCTCGTGACGGCTACCGGGCATGACCAGCATCGACGCCATGATGGGCACCCCGGAGGACTGGTAGACGCCGATCAGGACGCTCAACACGGCGTCGCTGTCGGAAAGTTGGAGAAGCGCCGCTTCGTCGGTGGTCGCGCGGCGCGCGGTGAGCCGTTCGCTGGCGTAATCACCGCGTAGGCCCTTGCGGCTCTGGATGTAGTCGAGCAAGCCGCCCGCGACTGGCTCCGGCTTGGTGATCTCGGTACCGGCCGCGATCTCCACCGGGATGAACACGGAGACCAGGTCGACCGGGCCGGCGTCGGCGACCGTGCGGCGACGGCGTTCGTACACGGGCGTGCCGTCCGGAATGCCAAGCGCCGCCGCCACGCGTGGCGCTGCGAGGACAGGGCCGACGTGCAGCATCTCAGCCTGAACGGTCTCGTCGAGATTAAGCGCATCGCGCAGGTAGTACGGGGACGTGCGACCCATCGGCGCGCGGCCCCGGACAAAGTGGCCGATACCTTGCCGCGACTCGATCCAGCCATCCTGGCGGAGGATCCCGAGCGCCTTGAGTACGGTCGGGCGCGACACCGCGAACTCCGTGCCGAGCTGGCTCTCTGACGGCAGCGCCGCCCCAGGCGCTAGTGCGCCACCCTCGATGCGCTCACGAAGAGCGTTCAGGACCCGCAGATACTTCGGCGGCGTCACTTCATAGGCCACGACAGGTCACCCGCCTCAGTAAAAGGTCAACTCATGTCAGAACAGGAGCGTATAGCTCGTAAACATGACCTTGCAAGCTGTGCAGCTTGAGCGAACAGCTGAGTCGTCAGACAACCCGCCGCAGCCGGATCAGCTCCGGTCGGGTCTTACCCGGCCACCGCCGGGGCAGACGCCCGTACCTCCCGAACACCCGCAGCGCGGTCCGGCGCAACTGGCACGGCCCGTCGGTCCCGCAGCTCTGGCACAGTCCGTCGCTGCTGGACACCGGGTGTTCGTCGAGCAGGACCTGGGCGTGCAGGAGATGGGCCTTCGCTTCGCTGGACAGGTACGTGCTCACCGCGCCGCCCTCGGCACGCCGTGCGCCACCTGCCGGTCCACAGCTGGCCGCACCCGCCGCAGGCCGGCCCACTGGACGTAGATGGTGCGCCGGTCGACCGCATCACCGCGCTTGTTGAGCACGTAGCCGCTGATCCAGCACCAGCGGCTGAGCCGATCACGGGGCTCGACCGAGGTCAGCCGGAGCGCAAACCCACGCCCGTCCGCGAACTGGACCGACGCGTCCCCGTCGACCCGGACCACGTCACCCGCCCGTAGCTCCTCCCCCGTGGTGGAAGGCACCGAGACGGGCGGGTTCATGTACGCGTCGCGGCTCGTACGGCCCGACACCCGTCCAGCACCCGTCCCGGCGCCGCTCACGACGACCGACCCCACGCCAGCCCGCTGCCGTTGCAGTCGGGGCACACCTGACGCTCACGGCAGCGGATGTCCTCCACCGCGTACGTGAGAACGTCGGTGCGTTGCGTGACGTACTTCCACCTTTCGCCCAGGCAACCTGGGCACTGCGGCTCAGCACTCGGCTCGGTCATGAGGACAACCCTCCGACCGAACTGGACACATCACCCGGAAAATTCTTCTGGGGTTGTTCCGGCGAGATAGAGGAAAGTGGGGACATGCGCGGGATGACGAACACGCTCACCATTGGCGAACGGGTCGCCTGGTACCGCCGCCGTCGCGGGATGTCCCAGGACGTGTTGGCCGGCCTTGTAGGCCGTACGGTCGACTGGCTGAGCAAGGTCGAGAACGACCGGATCGAGCTGGATCGGCTCTCTGTCATCAAGAACCTCGCCGACGCCCTGGACGTCGCCCTCGGCGACCTGATCGCCGAGCCGTCCCTGATGGAGTGGGTTGCCGACAGCGGCACGAAGACCATCCCGCGCCTGAGCGCCGCCCTCATGGACTACCGCCTAATCACGCCGGTCAGCAGCCCGAGCCCGATCGCCGAGATGCCCTCGCTTGTCAGCCTCGCTCAAGAGGTCGATGAGCTGTGGCAGGCGTACCAGGCATCCCGGTTCGGCTACGTGACCACACTCCTGCCGGAGACGCTGAGCCGGTGTCAGACCGCCGTCGAGGCGTACGACAGTGACGACCAGGTCCAGGCCCGCCGACTCCTCGCTTTCACCTACCAGCTCGCCGCCACGCAGATGACGAAGATCGGTGAGGTCGAGCTGGCATGGATCGCGGCTGACCGTGGCCTCGCCGCGGCCCGGATCACAGGCGACCCGGTCGCCATCGGCTCATTGCTGAGGTCCGTCGCACACGCCCTGCTCGCCGCCGGCCGATTCCGCGAGGCCATGCAGCTCATCCAGGACACGGCCAGCTACCTCGACCCGCACCTGTCCGACCCGTCGCCCGAACTATTGGCTGTACACGGGACGCTCTTCCTCACCGGCTCCATGGCTGCAGCCCGGGCCAACGACACCGACACGACCCGAACGTTTCTCAAGGCCGCCGACGAGTCCGCCCAGCGGATCGGCCAGGACGCTAACCACGTCTGGACGGCTTTCGGCCCCACCAACGTCGCGATCCACCGCGTCGCCACGGCCGGCGAACTCGGCAACGTCCAAGTCGCGATGGACCTCGGCCCACGCATCGACACCTCAGCCCTGCCGATGGAACGCCGAGTCCGCCACGCGCTCGAAGTCGCCCGCGCCTACAGCAGCTGGAACCGCACCGACGATGCGCTGAGCACTCTCCTCGCGGCCGAGCGGATCGGACCGGAACAGGTCCGCTACCACTTCCTGAGCCGTCAACTCGTCCTGACCTGGATCAAACGTCAGAAGGGCCGCCCGTCGTCGACCCTGGCCGACCTCGCCCATCGCCTCAAGGTGCTCGACTAATCCAGGCCGGTCTACGCTCCACCTGTGACCGAAGCGCCCAACACTGCCGCCTTCGCCCGCCCCCGCGTCGCCGCCGGAGCACTCTTTACTGACGAGGCCGGACGTGTCCTCCTGGTCCGGCCGACCTACAAACCTCACTGGGACATTCCTGGCGGGTACGTCGAGCCTGGAGAGTCTCCCCGTACAGCCTGCATTCGCGAAGTCCACGAAGAACTCACGCTAAGCATTCAGGCAGGCGAACATCTCGTCACCGACTGGGCACCCGCGTTAGGTGAGGGCGACAAGCTACTATTCATCTTTGATTTTGGAATTCTGGGAAAAGAAGCCGCATCTAAGATCATCCTTGGAGAAAACGAATTGTCGGAATGGCGTTTTGTTAAACCTTCCGAATTTGCCGAGTATGTTCCGGATCGCCTCGCGCGGAGAATACTAATTGCAATTGCAGCACGGGAGCGCGGCTCATCGGCCTATGCGGAACACGGCTATTCCGTTTGATCTCGAAGGTACGTCACCCGTTCAAATCAATGCTAGGCGCCAAACTCTTGTCCCAAGACTTCACGTGCCGCTCTCCTTACGTTGTCCGACGGATGCGATGTCGACAGCTCTAGTACCTGCTTCAAGCACCACAGGCGCTCTCCTCCCCTTGCCTTCCCGCCCTCCGGAATATCCCCAAATCCTTTCAATACACCGAGAACAGTACTGATTCCTGGGTCCAGCAAAAGGCTCAACAAGCGTGCACGTGCGAGGTCACGTTGTGGCACATCGAGTTCACTTGCTACTGCGAGTCCACGTGCAGCGAAATGCCGCACAACCCCTGACGTGTCCTCCGAGAGCTGGAGGAGTTCAGACAGTAACAACCAGCCGTCAGGTCTCCCCGCGGCGATTGCGATCGAGCACACTTCGGCCACCGATGCTCTTACATCAGCTTCGGAGTTTGACGCTAAACGCAGGATGGCTAGCCGTAGCTCCGCAATTGGGACTACATCGTGAGCAACTAGTAGCTTAAGCCAAGCGGCTTCAAGCTCATCGGCGTTACCTGAAAAGAAGACGTCGGGACCACTCGCTGGCAGCTCGGCCCAAACCTTAGCAATAGTGCGCCGAACATCGTCAGCAATAGCAAACGCACGAGTCGATAGAATTCCCAGTGCCGAGACCTTCTCGGTGGCCGGAACCTTTGGATGGCTAATTACCTCAAGCAGAGGACCCCATAGAGTCTGTCGATCAAATTCCACAATCAAGTAAGCACTCAACTGCGTCGGCGAATAGACGCGCCCGGAGTAGGCGCCCCGGTCCGCCTCGTTAACCATGTCCTGCAGAACATTCCGACAATGCTCAGCGGCCGCGGTGGCATCGCTTGGGCTCGGATTCGATCCGAGCCATCCATTGATAAGCGCCACAACCCGCTCTAGGCCGGTCAAGCCATCGATTATCTCCTGACCAACATATCCGACAAGTGCCCTCGACAAATTGGCTTGGTCCAGCGGCCTCAAGAATGATAGGAACCTGGGGTCCGCTAGGAGCAAAACCCATTCTTGTCGTACTTCCCCGGTGACCTCCTGCCACGATACGGCTCGGATGAGACGCAGCAGCGCAGAAAGTGCCACCTCGTCCTGCAGCGGAGCCAACTCCCGAGCCAAGAGAATGGCCTTCTCGGCAATCATTGGTTGATGAGAAGAGCGTGGCGCAAGAACTGCCGCAGTCTTCAGGGCGATCTCGACCCTACGCCGATTTGAGGCTTGACGCCTTCTCAAGCGGCCTTCCGCGCCATTATCAATGTAGTCGAACACTTGGAGAAGGGCAGAATCCACTTCGCCCTGATCAAGAAGGTCCGCACACATTTCGAGGACACTCATGTCGGATGGTGTGAGCCGGGCACGCCTACCAAGAAGGCTCACCGCCGCTTCTCGCATGACGTGTAACGGCCCGCTGACACGAGTACCGTGAAGAAGCCGCCTCAGCGCATCCCGCGAATCCGCCTGCCGAAGCAGCCTAATCGCGTGGCGTGTAGCGGACTCTTTATCCAAGTCGCGGTCGCCGCCTATCGCCAAAACTTGGCCCAGCAATTCGCGGTACTGACCGATCTTGTGAAGCGATCCGGAGAGTTCTACGTTGATCAGAGCCGACCAGAGTGATTGGCTAACCGGGTTGCCACTTCGAAAAATCGTGTGCGTGACCGCTGTGCCGGGGAAGCGCTCCTTGAAGGCTCCATCGATTGCCGCACTCAACCCCTTGACGACATCTCGCGCAGACCGCAGCTCGGCAATAGGCGGACTCGATCTCACAACCTCGGCCCATGATTCAGGAATCCCGTCCGCAGTGGCGATCAACAACGACCTTGCATTCTCTCGGATTAGCTCCAAGGCACGTCGTTGAGACTCTCCTGCGGACCAACTGATTCCCTTCGAAACCGAGAAGGTGCTCCATTGGTCACCCGCATTTGCGATCGCGTTAATCGCTCTCTTTGCATAATCCCTTGCTGAATCCGCTTCACCAAATTCGACGTACCGAACTGCCGCTTGCTGGGAAAGGACCGCCTGCAGAAGCGCGGACGACGATGCAGGAAGGCTAGCGCCCGGAATCTCGTCTAGTAGAGCGGTCATGAGCTGTATCGCCCCAGGCAAGCGTTCAACCTCGCTCGCTGTCATCGCGGCGACCAACGCCGCCGCAACTCGCTGACCTATTGGTGCGTGCGCCTCGCGCACGAAGGTGCTGAGCCGGTCTAAGCCCTCGTGCGCCTCGTCCGAGTCGAGGGCTACCCGCGCTGCGTCAAGCAGTTGCCGGCCTGTCTCGTGATTCTCGCCAGACGAATCTGATCCGTCCTCTTCGATCATCTTGTCTTGATAATCGGCATACGCACCGAGATCGAGTTGAAGCAACAGCGCGAATAGTTCCGAGTCTTGCACCGACTCCACATGGAAATTTGGATGCGGCGCCACGTCTCCAGGCGCGATGCACGCAACGACCCACTGGACTTCGCCGTCGTTCGCGACTTCGCTCATCCGGAGATCCCCTCCTCGGTTCCACGTGACACTGACCTAGTTGGCAAGTCAATGGCCGCGCGGCTCTTTGCGAGCCGAATCGTCTTGACCGTGGCGTTAATCTGAGCCGTCAGCCAATCTACGAACTGATCGGTCTCCGCATGGGGAAATACCTCGCATTCGCAGCCAGCGCCAACCTGGGCTGTCCTTAAAGCGTTATCTATCGTATCTCGCCTCAGCGGCGTC
>NZ_BAAALT010000103.1:0-20720 GCF_039528515.1 Luedemannella flava | reverse complement strand
CGCGGCGCGGCGCCGGCCCGCAGGCGGCCACCAAACGGGCGCCCGCCGGCCGCGCGACACCGGGAGCCGCGCAGGCGGCCCGGAAGCGTCAGGCGGCCGCCTCCGCGGCGACCGCCCGCAAACAGGGCCGCCGCGACAGCCGCTGACCGTCTCCACAGTCTGTGGATAGAACATGTGTATGAAGACGCGGGATGGCGGACCTTATCGCGTCATGGCAGGATCTCCGCACCGCGCCGCCCATGATCGGCGCACCGATGCCACGGGGGAGCGCCATGACCAGGGTTCGAGCACGTGTTATTCGGGCTTCGGCCGCGCTGCTGCCCGTGTCGGCGCTCATGGCCGTGGCACTGTGGGGAGCCGGGCCCGCCGCCGCCGCCGGGTGCGCGACGAAGATCGCCAGCGACTTCAACGGCGACACGATCAGCGACCTCGCGGTCGGCGAGGTGGGCCGCAACGGCGGCGCCGTGCGCGTGCTCTACGGGACCGCGAGCGGCACTGGCACCGCCGGCAACCAGTACTTCGACCGCGCGACGCCCGTGTTCGCCGACATCCTCGGGCCGGGCGACTTCAACAGCGAGCACCAGCTCGGTACGGCGCTGGCCAGCGGCTACTTCAACGACGACTGCTACGCCGACCTCGCCGCGGGCGCCCCGAACACCGGCCGGATGGTCGTCTTCTACGGCTCCGTGAGTGGCCTCACCGCCAACGACGTGGTCCGGTTCCGGCAGGTGGACCTCGGGATCACCGCCGGCGTCTTCGGGTTCGCCGCGGCGCTCGCGGCCGGGGACATCAACGGGGACGGACGCGACGACCTGGCGGTAGGCCAGGAACAGACGGCGAACGGCGGCGGGGTGGCGGTGCTCTACGGTGCGGCGTCCGGGCTCACCGCCACCGGACGCCAGTGGATCACCCAGGACACCGCCGGCGTGCCGGGCGCCGGCGAGAAGGGCGACCTTTTCGGACACAGCGTCGTGCTGGCCGACTTCACCGGCGACAAACGCGCCGACCTGGCGGTAGGGCTGCCCGGTGAATCGTCGATCCCGGACCGCGACGGTATGCCGGCGCACAACGGCTCCGTGGTCGTGTTGCGTGGCACCACCAGCGGCCTGACCGCCACCGGCAGTCAGGCCTGGTCGCAGAACACGGCCGGTGTTCCCGGGGCGGCCGAGTTCGCCGACGCGTTCGGCATGTCCCTCGCCGCCGGTGACGTGAACCGCGACGGCAGGGTCGATCTCGCTATCGGCGCCCCGGGCGAGGCGATCGGGACCCGGATCAGCGCCGGAGGCGTGACCGTGCTGCGCGGCGCGACGTCGGGGCTGACCGCCACCGGCGCGCAGGCGTTCAGCCAGGACACCGCGGGCATCCCGGGCGCGGCGGAGGCGGGCGACCGGTTCGGCGAGACGGTGCTGCTCGCGGACCGTACGGGTGACGGCGCGGCCGACCTCTTCGTCGGCTCGCCGGGCGAGGACCTCGGCACCGCGTTTGAGGCCGGCTCGGTCACCATGCTGACCAGCAACAAGTCGACCCTGGTCGGTACCGGCGCGCAGGCGTACTCGCAGAACACCGCGAACGTCCCAGGGGCCAACGAGAGCGGCGACCTGTTCGGCTCATCGCTGCGGCTCGTGCACGGTTCGACGCTCGTCGTCGGTGCGCGGGGCGAAACGCTGGGCACGTTTTCCCGCGCCGGCGCCTTCAACCTGTTGAAACTGAGCGCTGCCGGGGCCGTCGTCAGCGGCACCGGCACCAGCGCGGCGACGCTCACCAATGGCGTCGTGGGGGAGGGCTTCACGCTCGGCGCGCCGCTCGGGTAGCTGATCCCTACCGGAGGAACGTCTGCTCGACGGTCACGTCGCGCAGCTCGTCCCACCGGACGGTCCCGTAGTAGTAGTCGTCGTTCTTCTCCCAGATGAACCCGGCCGGGATCGTCTCGCCCGCGTCGTTGTTGTCGCCCCGGAACCAGGTCGCCCGGACCGTGTCCCCGTCGCGGGCGAGCACCTCCAGGCGGCCTCCGCCGTCGTGGCGTGCCCACGTCGTGAACCGGACGACCGCGGTGACCTGCGCGACCGGCACGTACGCGAACCAGCGGCCGGAGTGGTCCTGCCTGGCCCCCGGATAGTCGGCGTCGACCACCACGGCCGCGCCCTCCGCGTGCCAGGACGCACTCGCCGCCGGGAGAAGCTCCCCGTCCACGACGTAGTACCGACCGGTCAGCACCTCGACGCGGGCGGCGGCGCGCTCGCGGGCCGCGAGGAATTCAGGGCTACCAGTCACAGGCGTGCGCCGCCCACTCGACGCGTAACCCGGGGGCGGGTGCCCTGCTGAACGAACCCTGGTACACCATCTGACCGTACGTGGCGTTCGGCCCGCATCGCCGTCGACACACAGCAGCCAGTCCGGGTTGTCCTCCACGACCATCACGCCGAACCGTCGACAGATCGGGCTGGGAGGTGACGGCGGTGTCGCGGGTCCCGGTGTCGAACCGGGCACGCCGCCCTCATGAGGGGCGGCTGAGGCCCAACGCTCCCCCGCGTACTCCATAGTGGATAGCAGCCTGGCGCCTTCGGCGGGCGACGAACCTGAACCGATGCTATGAGTTCATGATGTCCCTGACCTGTTGTGCGCTGAGAGCGTCTTGATAGACGCGTTCACAGCCGATGGTGCGCCCGAAGGAACAAGAATGAACCAGAGCTTGACCCTCGATCTCCAGCTCAACGTGGATGTTTCACGGCGTGACCCAGGAGAGTTGGCGTACCACTGGATCGACGACGTGTCGCAGCTGCTGGCGGGCGACGCCCGCCAGCAGCTGGCCCACCTTCCAGGTGAAGTGCAGCAAAGCGCGCGACCGTTCGGACCGCTAGGCGATGCGGGCAGTGTCTTCGGTGTGGTCGATACCTGGCGCAAAACGGAACGAGGCATCGACACGACAGAAATGAACTGTTCCACGTTGGGTCTGCAATGGCTACGGTCTGAACTCGACGACCTGCCGTATGAGACGCACCTGTGGATTGGCAACCTAGATGAGCACGGCCATCGGTCTGGACGGATAGCGAATTTGTCTGTACGCCATGTCGAAACTACGCCGAACTGGTTGCGACTGCACGCCTTCGTCGACGAAAGTGTATTTCTCGACCGGTTGTCGGGTCCCCAGGCTCAACGACAGTACCTGGATGCCCTTTGGTCGTTTGCCAACCAAACCGATCCCGGATTCGGTCACGTCGCCTACTGGTACTCAGATGGAGTAACGGCGCTGGAGGACGCGCTTCCACGTCGGACCTACCCACGTCAGCATTCGGGTCCGGACTTTACGGTTAACGAATGCCGGCAGTGGCTCCGCGGCTATTCCTGGCTGACCATCGTTCCTCAAGATCTCGCCGACCAAGTCGGCGGTGCGGACGGTCTTTCACGTAGTGGGGCCTTCGTTGAGGTTCGACCAATGGACGCTGGTGGTGTTTGGCTTCTAGCAACCCATGATTACCGCGACTACTCCGATGAGGCAGTCGAACGCGTTTGGCGTACGCTTGCGCCGATTTTGCGGCAAGGGCTTCCGGAGGTTCATCCCCCGCGGTTTCCCGGTACGCCTCCACATCGCATTGTCGCACGAGACGCCGTCGAAATAATGTGACGTGCCCCCGGCGGGATTCGAACCAGCGACCCCCGGCTTCGGAAGCCGGTGCTCTCTCCGCTGAGCTACGAAGGCAGTGACGTGCGTGGGAGCGGAGGGATTCGAACCCCCTCAGCGTCGCAACCGGTTTACAGGCGGCCCCAGCTCTCCAACTCTGGCGCGCTCCCCTGGGGTGACTGGCCGGATTTGAACCGCGCGACCTCCCGGGTCACAGCCGGGCGCTCTGCCGCTGAGCTACAGCCACCGCTCCCCGACCAGGACTCGAACCTGGGACAAGATCCTTAACAGGGATCCGCTCTGCCAACTGAGCTACCGGGGAATGAGAAGCGCGGACGGGACTCGAACCCGCACATGTCCCGGGTGAAAACCGGGCGGCTCTACCAGTTCGCCCACCGCGCCATGCGTGTTCCGGGAGGGAGTCGAACCCCGACCTCTGTCGCGTCAGGACAGCGCTCTTCCGCTGAGCTACCAGAACGTGGCGGGTGTCCGATTCGAACGGCGTCTCGAGATCATGACTCTCGTGTGGTTCCAGCTCCACCACACCCGCACCGGCATCTCCCGCCCAGGAATCGAACCCGGATCCTCCGCTTAGGACGCGGCTGCTCTGTCCGTTGAGCTAGCAGGAGATGGTCCCCCGGGCCAGAGTCGAACTGGCAACCGTTCGCTTAGAAGGCGACCGCTCGGTCCGTCGAGCTGCCGGGGGAGATGTGCGCCGCGCAGGGCTCGAACCTGCGACCTATCGCTTAAGAGGCGAGAGCTCTACCAACTGAGCTAGCGGCGCGTGACGGAGACGGCGCGGGTCGAACGCGCACAGGACGATGCCTCAACCGCTTTCAAGGCGGTGGCCGGCGCCAATCGGCTGGCGTCTCCACGAGCGGAAGGTGCGCGATTCGAACGCGCGCAGGTGTGACCCTGTACACCGTTTCCAACGGTGCCCCTCGACCAGCCGGTCACCTTCCAGGTATCGCGGAGGAGGGCGGATTCGAACCCCCAAGGCTTTCGCTCGTCCCGCTTCGAACGGGGTGCCGTCACCACGTCGGCTAGCTCCTCCATGTGCGTGCCCCTGACAAGACTCGAACTTGTCACCTCCGGCTTCGTAAACCGGCGCTCTCTCCAGATGAGCTACAGGGGCATGAGTACCGTCGGCAGGAGTCGAACCTGCTGCCTCCGCGATATCAGCGCAGCGCCCTTACCTCGCGGGCCACGACGGCGTGGCGAAGGGTGAGGGATTCGAACCCCCGGCGGTGTGACCCGCTCCGCGCTAGCAACGCGGTGCCTTCAGCCTCTCGGCCAACCCTCCGTGCGCGCCCCGTACCGGTGTCGAACCGGCCGCCTCTCGATCGACAGTCGAGCGCTCTCCCGCTGAGCTAACAGGGCATGTGTACGTCCGGGGGGACTCGAACCCCCACGCCTTGCGGCACCGCTGTTTGAGAACGGCGTGTCTACCTGTTCCACCACGAACGCGTGCGTGGACCCGACAGGTCTCGAACCCGTCACCTCCCGCTTGCAAGGCGGGCGCTCTACCGACATGAGCTACGGGCCCGTAAAGCCGACGACCCGACTCGAACGGGCCACCTCCCGCTTACAAGGCGGGCGCACATCCTGCTGTGCTTCGTCGGCATGAGCTGGGAACGGAGGATTCGAACCTCCACGTCTCCCGGGTCAGAGCCGGGCGTGTTGCCGGTTACACCAGTTCCCAAGGTGCTTGCATGATCTTGCGTAGACCGTATGGGACTCGAACCCATGATCTTCGCGCTGAGAACGCGATGAGCTTTCCAGCTGCTCCGACGGTCCAGAGGGGTACGACCCCATCGTCGGGAACCGGGGAGTCGAACCCCGTGCCTCTTGCTCCCAAAGCAAGCGTGGTCACCGTGCCACGCGATCCCGAAGTGTCACCGGCGGCCGACGCCCGCTATTGGAGCGCCGGCGGCCGGTGGCCTACTGCTATCCACTATGGAATTGACAATATTCAATACCTCTGGGTAGAGGAATGGCGCACGGGCGACAGGAGTCGAACCTGCAACCGACGGTTTTGGAGGCCGTTGCTCAGCCAGTTGAGCTACACCCGTAAGAATGCGGAAATAAAGAACGCCGCCGTCCCGGGGCCGGGAGGGCGGCGGAGTGATTCGCCAGCAAGCTGCTGCTAGCGGCGCCACCGACCCTCGGCGTGGTTGTTTTCGCGGTCATACGATCGCCAGACTCTGGATATGGCGGCCTCGACGCGCGGCATCGGCCGCTGCGCTTCATTCGAGGTGTGCCGCAACATGTCTGACTCCGTTTTCTGCTCGGTGTGCCTGAGTGCTGACGTCAAAGATAGGGGCACCCGAACCACGAGGCAATGGTATTTACGAGCAGAGTTCGTCGTAGTCGAGCGGCAGTGCCCGGGGGCGGCGTGCCAGGGGTGCACCCGAGGTATGGCCAATCGCGTGCGGAATGCGGGGCACCTGTGCGGCACGTAAGGCCAATAACCGTGACGGCCTACCGCGCGAAGGTGGACGCGAAGGTGGCGTGGACGGGGGTGTGGGGGAGGTTGTCGTAGATCGCGAACACGACGCGGTCGAAGCGGGGGACCTCGCGGAGCGTGTCGGCGAACGCGTGCGCGACCGTCGCCGGGTCGTTGCGGAAGACGCCGCAGCCCCAGGCGCCGAGGACCAGGGTGCGGTGGCCGTGGGCGGCCGCCACCTCGAGGATGCGGCGGGCCCGTCGGCGCAGGACCGCCGGTACATCGTCAGTGTTCTCGGGTTGGTTGCGCACGACGGCGCCGAGGTTGGGCGCGGCGGCGGTGAGGAACGCGGCCTGGTGCGGCTCGTCGAGCAGGTCGCCCTTGTCGTCGCGGAACACGGGGACGCCGGGGGCGTAGATGACGCGGTCGCTGTAGCGCAGGTCGCGCTGCGCGCGGTGGTACGCGTAGAAGTCGGGCGCGGCGAGCAGGCAGGGGTAGAGGGCGGAGGAGCGCGCGATGCTCTCCTCCTGCGCCTTGGCGCCGCCGAGGAAGCCGCCGCCGGGGTTCTTCGCGGACGCGAAGACCAGGGCCGCGACGTCGTTGCCGAGTCGGCGGGCGGCCGCCAGAGTGGACTCGTGGGTCACCTCGATGGTGGGCGTGGCCGTCGGGCCGGTGGGTGTCACGACGTCGTCGGGCAGGTAGTGGCGGGTGCCGGCGATGGCGGCCGCGACGGCGTCGCCGATGCGGGCGCGCCGGCCGGACGGGGTGGTGTACTCGCCGGCCTCGGCGATGGCCACGGTCTGCCGGGCGATCTCCCGCAGTCGCGCGCTCATCGGACCTGAAACTTTCGCACGGGGTCACGGTAGTCAGCGCGACCTGGATCGATCAACGCGATAAGGCTGTGAGAGAGCGCTCTCTGCGCGATGTGGCCGCCTCTGTTTCGGGTCGCGCGGGTCAACAACCTGGCCATTGGCAATACGCAGAGTTAGCCATTGACAGTCATGCCCTTAACGTCCTAGAAACGTGAGAGCGCTCTCCGTGTGCCGCCGACCGGTGGCCGCGTCCCACCATCTGTTGATGAGGTTCCCCGTGACCCCCACCGAACCGGCGCCCAGCCACGCGCCGAAGCCCGTACGGCGCCGCCGTCGGCGCGTGATGCTCGCTGCTGTTGCCGCCACCGTCCTGGCGGGCACCGCGGCGGTGACGGTCAACGCCAACGCATCCGTCCCGTCGACGCCGTCGGGATGGTCGCTGCAATGGAGCGACGACTTCACCGGGTCGGCCAACACCCTCCCGTCGTCCAATAACTGGATCTTCACCACGGGGACGCAGTACCCCAACGGGCCGGCCAACTTCGGCACCGGTGAGATCCAGACGTACACCACCAACACGCAGAACATCAGCCTGGACGGTTCGGGCAACCTGAAGATCACGCCCATCAAGAGCAGCTCCGGGCAGTGGACCTCGGCCCGCATCGAGACCAAGCGGACGAACTTCAAGCCGCCGTCCGGTGGGGTGCTGCGCATCGAGGGCCGCATCGCCATGCCGAACGTCACCGGCAGCTCCGCCATGGGCTACTGGCCGGCGTTCTGGGCCCTGGGTTCCCCCTACCGGGGCAACTACTGGAACTGGCCGGGCATCGGCGAGCTGGACATCATGGAGAACGTCAACGGGATGAACCAGGTCTGGGGGACGCTGCACTGCGGCGTGAACCCGGGCGGTCCCTGCAACGAGACCCAGGGCCTCGGCGCGACCCGCGCCTGCCCGAACAGCAGCTGCCAGGGCAACTTCCACACGTACGCGATCGAGTGGGACACCAGCGTGAGCCCGCAGGTCCTGCGGTGGTACGTCGACGGCGTGCAGTTCTTCTCCGTGTCGCAGAGCCAGGTCGGCTCGTACTGGTCGGACATGACCAGCCACGAGGGGTACTTCATCCTGCTCAACGTCGCCATGGGTGGCGCGTTCCCGAACGGCGTGGCCGGCTACTCCACGCCGACCAGCTCGACGGTGTCGGGCAAGCCGATGCTCGTCGACTACGTCGCCGTCTACACCAAGGGTGGCAGCGGGACCACGCCCACGTCGTCGACCCCGACCACGGCGGCGCCGACCTCGTCGAGCAGCGGCACCCGCAGCGCGTACAGCACGATCCAGGCCGAGTCGTTCAACGCCCAGTCCGGCGTCGTCGCCGGCGCCGACCAGATCGGTTACCTCGCCAACGGTGACTGGGCCCGCTACGACAACGTCGACTTCGGGTCCACCTCGCCGAAGGACTTCGTGGCCCGGGTCTCCTCCGGCATCGCCGGTGGGGCCAGCGGCCTCGTCCAGGTGCGCATCGACAGTCTCAGCAACAACCCGATCGGCAGCTTCGCCATCGCCAACACCGGCGGCTGGAGCAGCTTCCGGGAGGTGCCGGCCAACGTCAACGCGGTCACCGGAAAGCACACGGTGTACCTGACGTTCTCCAGTGGCCAGTCGGCCGACTTCGTCAACGTCGACTGGTTCATCTTCCGCAGGTAACGACGCACCATCACCACACTGTGGCCGCAGCGGACCCGTCCGCTGCGGCCACAGCACGTCCATGTCCGGAAACCTTGCTAGCGTGCAACCGCCCCGGTCCGTCTCCTGTGGAGGCACGCATGCTCGCCGCGTTCGTCCGTGATGCCGCCGCGACCGGCGCCATCTTCGGCTTCTTCGCCTCGGTGTGGTTCGGTTGGGCGCAGGAGGCGCCACCACGGCGACTGCGTCCGTACCTGATCGCGGGCTCGGTGCTGTCGGTCGCCGCCATCGTCGCGGGCGTTACGCTCATGATCATTCACTGGAACGACGGGACCGTCTTCGACGACACCACGGGGCCGCAGTTCGGCGTCGTCGTCGCGTTCGAGGTGGTCCTCGCGGGGCTCGGGGCCGCCGTCCTGGCGCGCCGGCAGCCTGACGTCGTGCCGGCGTGGGTGGCGCTCATCGTGGGCCTGCACCTCTTCCCGGTCGCAGTGATACTCGAGTACCCGTTCCTGCATGTGCCGGCCGCGCTCGTGACCCTGGTGGCGCTGGGGTCCGTGCACGTCGCACGGCAGCGGGGCATCGCCACGAGTGCCGTGACCGGGCTCGGGTCGGGCGCCGTGCTGCTGCTGTCCGCCGCGTACTCGCTCGCTACGGTGCCGTCGTTCGGGTAGCTACCGCGCCCGCCCCGTCGTCGTTGAGTCCTCGGGGCGGGTGGACAAGGACGTCCGTCCGCCCCGGCTAGGCCCCGTGACCGGCGTTGAGGTCGCGGACCGCGGCGAACATGAGCGGCGGTGTGTCGGCGCCGGGCCCGACCTCGATGGGGCGCAGCAGCAGGCCCTCGTGGTCGCCCAGGTCGACGCGCGAGTCGATCTCGCCGACCAGCCACGCGGGGCAGCGGTCCAACAGGGGGACGCCGTGCGGGCCGGGCCGCCAGGCGCACCGCGCGAGCTTGTCCACCTCGTCGCCCGTCTCGGTCCCGAACAGCTCGGCCAGGTCGTGGTCGGCTGGACCCAGGCGGTGTACGGCGACCGCGAGGGCGCGCGCCGCCGCGCGGTAGGTGTGGTTGGCCTTCGACAGGCAGGCGAGGAACCGGGGCGGATCGATGCTGCACTGGGTGGCGAAGCCGATGAGGCACCCGCTGCCCGGCACGGTGAGCACGAACATCGGGTAGTCGAGCTGACCCGTGAACCGGTCGAATGTTGACGCTTCCACCGCCGGATCCTTCTCACCCACAGCCTGTGGATAGAACCTGTGTACGAACGCTAGTGGATCTTCGGGGGATTGAAGATCCACTAGCGTCCTCGCGCGTCACGGGGTTGTGACCGTGCTCCCGGGGCTCTTCTTCGACGCCGCGACCGTGTCGAGCTTGTGGGTCACGGCGTCCGTGGCCGCGTTCAGCTTGCGGCCGGCGGCGTCGGTGCCGGCGCCCACGATTTCCTGGATCTTGTGCTTGGCCTGCACCACGGGTGGCTGGTCGGCGAGGTTACGGGCACCCTCGACGATCTTGTCGTACTTCTCCCGACCCGCGCGCGTACCGAGCACATAACCGACCGCCACGCCGGCCGCCAACGTCAACAAACGCATCGCATACCTCCTCGTCGTTGAGCGGTTTGCCCACCGGGAGCGCAGCTGAAACACCTGTGACCGCGCCGGTTACACCAAGGGGGTGCCGAACTCGAGGACGCCGTCGACCACCGAGTTGGTGATCGTGCGGCTGGACCAGGCAGTCACCGGCACGAGCTCGCCGCCGCTGGAGCGGAACGTGGTGACGGCGCCGGACGGTTGATCGAGGTACGCACAGCAATCCTCCCCGTGCAGCGCAGTCGGGAAATGATCACATGCGTGTCGTCGGTGATCAAGGCCCTGGTGGGGCCGCTACCAGGCGGTCCAGCCGCCGTCGACCACGACATTGGTGCCGGTGACGAAGCTCGACCGCGGCGACGCGAGGAACAGCAGCGCGGTGGCGATCTCCTCGGGGCGTCCGACGCGTCCCAGTGGCACGTGGTTGGCCAGGCGCTCGAGGAACGCCGGGTCGCCACCGTCGCCGGGGAAGGGGCCCGGCGTGATGGCGTTGACGCGGATGCCCCGCGGTGCCAACTCCACGGCCGCATATCGGGTGAGCTGTAGCAACCCCGCCTTCGCCGCGCCGTAGAACGGCGGGTTGCGCGCGTCCGGCGAGTCGTAGATGTCGAGCCGGGGCGCGACCAGGCCGTACATGGACGCCACCGTGATCACCGAAGGCGAGCCGTCGGCGGTGGCCGCTTCGAGCAGGTCGCGCGTGGCCGCGAGCAGGCGCGCGAACGCGCCGAGGGCCAGGTCCGTGGCCTCGGCGAACTCCGCCGCGTTGGTCGAGGTTAGCGATCCGCCTCGGCCCACGTGCGCGTTATGCACGAGTACGTCCAGCCGCGCGGCGTCCGCGCGCACCGTCTCGCCGAGCGCGACCACGTCCGCGTCGCTGGTCACGTCGCACCGCACCGTCAGGCAGCCCGTCTCGACGGCGAGCCCGGCCAGCCGCTCCGCGTCGCGCGCGACGGCGAACGTCCGCGCCCCGGCGTCGACCAACGCCCGCGTCATCTCCCGCCCGAGCCGTCCGGTAGCCCCGGTCACGACCGCGCTGCGCCCCGAAAGATCGAACAGCTCCGTGCTCACGCCGCCCCCCAACAATCGCCTGGTCGCGGCCGGAATCCGTCGCGACGCGCCTCCCAACCCGGCCATCTGTGCGCATCTGGCGTGGTGGCCGCGGCGGAGTATGGCGATCCGTGCGCATTCGGCGGGGTGGCCACGTTCGAGCATCGCCAACTGTGCACACCTGGCGGCGAGGAGGGCCCCACACTTCGCCAGATGTGCACAGACGGCGAGCGCAATGCCCGGGTCGGCCGCCAGTTGCGCACATCTGGCGAGCGCGAGCGGCGGAGCCTCGCCAACTGTGAGCATGTGGTGGCGTTGTGGCCGCTGGAGCCCGCCAACTGTGAGCATGTGGCGGGGTTGTGGCTGCTGAAGCTCGCCAACTGTGAGCATGTGGTGGCGCAGAGGGTGATTGAGCCCGCCAACTGTGCAGATGTGGTCGGGTGGGCGGCCGGTGACCCCGCCAACTGTGGACATGTGGTCGGGTCGGTGGGCGGGGCCTCCACCAGATGTGAGCAATTTGTGGCGCGGTGGGGGTGACGGGGCGTCGAGGGCGGGAGGTTGGTGGGGCGGGTCAGGGCCATTGGGCGGGGTCCAGGAGGGGGGCGGGGATGTCGGGGAGGGCGGCGCGGACCACCGCGCCCTCCGCGGGGGTGAGGGGGCGGCGGGCCGCCAGCGCCGCGTTGCGGCGGAGTTGGGCCTCCGTCTCGGCGCCGACCACGATCGACGTGACCCACGGCAGGGACAGGACGTAGGCGACGCAGAGGTCGGCGCGGTCCGCCCGGCCCAGCGCGGCGGCGACCCGGTCGAGGCTGTCCACGATGGTGTCGCGGTGGGCGTCCGTGACGTGCGGCCAGGTGACGGCGCGGCCGGCGGTGAGCAGACCCTGCAGGTACACGCTGCGGACCGTCACGACGAGCTCGGGGCGGCCGGCGAGGAGGGCCGCCAGGTCGGGGGCGAGCCAGCGGCGGTCCAGGGCGTTGCAGGGCAGCTGGACGTAGCCCAGGCCGGGCAGGGTCAGCACCGAGCGCAGCTCGTCGGGGGACTGGACCGAGACGCCGATCCGGTCGGCCGCGCCGGTCGCGGCGTACTCGTGGAGGGTGGGCCAGCCGACCGCGGCGTCGGCGGCGCGGTGCAACAGCAACGTGTGCGGGCCCGGGCGGCGTAGCGCGGCCAGGCTGCGCGTCACGCTGGCCCGCACCGACGCGGGCGTCGCGTCGGGTCCCTGCGGCGCGACCTTGGTGACGACGCGCAGCGGCAGGTCGGTCGCGAGGTCGCCGATGCGGTCCTCGCTGTCGCCGTAGGCGCGTGCGGTGTCCAGGTGGGTGACGCCGAGGTCGGCGGCGGTGGCGAGCAGGCGCGCGGCGACGTCGTCGGCGGGGCGGCCGGCGCGGTTGGCGACGCCGTAGGCCATGCCGAGCTGGGCGGTGCCGAGGACGAGGCGCGACTGCGCGTAGTCGCCGCGGCGGGCGACGGGCAGCCGGGGCGGCGCGTCCGACACGGTGTTCACGGGGTCATTAGAAACCATTGCACCCCGGGTTAATCAAATAGATCCGTGCTGATATTAAAAGAGTAGTTGAACGGCGAAGAAACGCGCGGCCAACAGCGGGCAAAACAACCCGCGCGCCGCGGATCTCCCCATGCCGGCGGGTATGGTGGGCTCGCCTTGAACCCGGGGAGTGTGGGACGGCGACGTGCATCACGCGAATTATTACTACGGTCATGCCCACGTGCTGGCGCGTTACTGTGAATTGCCGCAACCCTTGCATCCGCCGCGCATGCGCGGCTATCTGCAGCATGGTTGGAACATCGGCGACGGCCTCGCCCCCGGCGTGCCGTTCGTGGCGGGCAGCAAGCTGTTCGTGTGGTCGGAGGAGACCCGCCGGCGCGCGTGGTCCCAGGGCCGCCGCGAGGTCATCGTCACCGGCGCGCCGTTCGCCTACCTCGTCGCGCTGGAGCCCGAGCCGCCGGCCGCCGGGCGCGAGGGGACGATCTTCTACCCCTTCCACGGGTGGGAGGGTCAGCTCGTCAACGGTGACCACCACCGCATGATCGACGAGTTGCGGTCGGTCGAGGACGGCCCCATCACCATCTGCCTCTACTGGAACGAGTACCGGTCCAAGCCGGTGCGGCGCGCGTACGAGAAGGCGGGGTTCCGGGTGATCTGCCACGGGTACCGGGGCTTCTGGTGGCGCGACCACGACCGTGGGTTTCTCGTGCGGCAGCTCGCCGAGCTGCGCCGGCACCGGCGCGTGGTGTCCAACCGGCTGTGCAGCGCCATCTGGTACGGACTGTTGGCCGGCTGTGCAGCCGCCGTTTACGGCGACCCCATGACGCTCGAGAACGATGACCAGACCTTCGGCGGCGAGCCCCGGCTGCGCCGGCAGTGGCCGGAGGTCTACGGGCACCGGACCGACACTGCGGCGTGCCGCGAACTCGCGCGCCGCGAGCTCGGCGCCGACGTTCTCATGAGCCCCGCGGAGCTGCGGACCCATTTCGGCTGGGAGGGTGACGCCCGATGATCACGCGCATCGGCGGGGAGATGTACTCGTGGAGCGACCACGACCCGGCACGGGGCCCGAAGGTCGCCGCCGGCGGCGCGCTGCGCCACGTGCTCACCGAACTGGCCGCCCCCGGGCAGCGGGTGCTGGTCGCGGGCCCGCACGACGACGCGCTGATCGCGGCGCTGATCGACCGTGGCGCTCAGGTCAGCTGCCTGGCCCGGTCCGTCCTCGACGCCGACCGGCTGGACAGGACCTTCCCGGCCGCCGAGGTGCTGTGCGGCAGCGTCGTCAAGCTCGACGAGACCGTCCGGTACGACCTCGTCGTCGCCGCCGACGGCCTGGACCGGCTCGGCTCCACCGAGGGCGGACAGGCCGCGCCGGCCGAGGTGCTGCGCATCCTCGCGACCGTTGTCGAACCCGACGGCGCGCTCGCCCTGATGACCGACAACCCGCTCGGGGTGCACCGGCTCGTCGAGCTCAACCCGGCCGGCCACTACGACTCCGACGCCGCCTGGTACCCCGTACGCGGCTGGGCCGCCTCGCTCGACCAGGTGCGCGGCAAGCTGAACCTGCACGGGCTGCCCGAGGCGGCCGTCTACGCGGTGTACCCGACGCCCGACACGGCCACCGTCCTCGTCGGGTCGGGGCTGTTCGGCGACGTCGCCGCGCCGCTGCGCGGGCCGCTCGGCGCGGTGCTGTCGCGGGCCTTCACGGCCGCGTACCGGGAGGTGCCGGTGCTCAGCGACCCCCGCCGGCTCACGGCCCGCGCGCTGGCGGCCGGCGCCGAGGGGACGATGGCGCCGGGGTGGCTCACGATCGCGCGGCGCGGGTGCACGCTCGCGCGCCACGAGGTGGTCGCCAGCGACGGCTACACGTACGAGCTGTCATCGACCGGCCTGCGCGTGCTGGAGAGCGCCGCGCCCGTGGAGCGGCACGGGTTGCGCCGCGTCACCGCACCACAGGCGGACCTCGCCGGGCTGATCCTGGAGGAGCGGCTGCTGCCGCTGTTCGCCCACGTCGACGTCGCCGGCCTGCGGGCCGAACTGCAGCGGCTCGTCGCCTGGCTCGACGGGCGGGCCGAGGGCGGGGTGATCGCCGGGCCGGCCGCGCTCGCCACGGCGGAGACGTTGCTGGACGACGGGTACGACCTGCGACCCGTGCCGCCGACGTGGGAGCCGATCGACCCGGTGCCGGTCGACGTCGTCGTGGCCCGGGCGCTGTGGAACATCGCGGTGCGCCTCATCACCGGCGGGCATCCGCACCCGTGGGCGCTCACGTCGAGCGCGCTGGACCTCGTGTCGATCCTGGCCGCCACGGTCGGCCGGCCGCTGCGCGCCGAGGACCTGCGCGCGGCCATCGACCTGCAGGTGGCGCTCGACGCGGCGGACGGCGACCTGAGCCTGACCGACGAGCGGGCGCGCCGTGCCGACCTGCTCGCCGTGCAGCCGGGCCGGCCCACGATCGACGTCGCCGGCTACCGGGAGCTGGAGGAGGCCCTGTGGCGCCAGCGCTACCAGGTCAGCCACCTGCTCGCCGAACGGGAGTGGACCGAGCACATCATCGGCTCGCGCGACAACGCGCTGAGCCGCATGGACTGGGAGGTCCAGCTGTTCCGCCGCAGCTTCTTCGGCAAGCTGCTCATGCTGGCAAAGGCCTTCTACCGCTCGCTGCGCCGCGACGGCGGCCGGGCGCTGCGCCTCGCGGCCAACGCCGCCAAGGGCGACACCCCGGGGAGTACGGGCTGACCGCACCCCCCGGGGCGTGACCGGACTCAGCACCAGGTGAGCGTGGAGTTCACCCGGGTCACGTTGGTGATGACGTTGTTCGTGCCGCACGGCGACAGGCGGATGTTGACGTTCGACACCGTGAGGTTCTTCAGCGTGTTGTTCGCCGACGCCGGGAACTCGGTCCGGGACGCGATCCGGACCTCACCGCCGCCGCTGATCGTGCCGGACGATCCGGCGATCGTGGTCCCGTAGCAGTTCTCCAGCAGGATCGCGTTGTTGCCGGTGTTGGCGATGTCGACCCGGTCGATCAGCGCGCCGCCGCTCTCGGAGACGCAGAAGATGCCGCGACCGCCGCCGCGCGCCTTGACCAGCCCGACCCGGATGTTGACCGGGTAGGACGAGCCGATGCGCCCGGCGCGGTTGGCGATGCGGAACGCCGCGTACCCGGTGCCGGTGCCGGCGTTCTCCGCGTCGACCGTGCCGACGGTGGCGTTGATGGTCTGGTTGAGCAGCAGACCCGACTCCCCGACGCTGCGGGCCGTGACGGTGCCGATGGTGATGCCGTCGACGCCGTAGGTCTCCAGGGCGTGCGAGCTGGCGCCGGAGACGTACACGTTGTCGACGCGGTAGTTCCTGGCCATCACGGACGTGTTGCCGTAGTTGTCGATGCGCACGCCCAGCCCGGACGACAGGCGCATGTCGATCTGGCCGAGGATCACGTTGTCGACGCTGCGCAGGAAGATCCCGTACACCGGCGTGCCGGTCACCTTCAGGTTCTGGATCTCCACGTCACGGGTGCCGCGGGAGTAGACCGGAGCCATGTCCCCCGAGCCCGAACCGGTCACGTTGATCGTCCCGCAGACATCCAGGATGGTGTACGACGGGAGCGACAGGCGCGACGCGGCGCTGACCGAGCCGGAGCCGCGCACGACGACGCGCTGCTTGCTGGTGCGGCCCGCGGACAGGCTGTTCACCGCGCCCTGCATCGCCGACAGCATGCTGGTGCCCGTGTACACGGTGGTGGAACCGTTGCGGGCCGTCCAGGTGCTGCCGCTGACCGTGACCTCGGCGTTGAAGCTGCCGCTGCCGCAGCCGCTGCCGCCCCCGCTGGAGCCGGTGGTCGGGGTGGTGCCGCCGGTGCCGACCTGGACGAGCTGCCACTGCTGGTTGGCCCCGTCGAGGTCGGCGTACTGCGAGACGACGCCGCCGTCGGCCGTGGACCATTCCCACATCTCCAGGGCCTTGCCGGAGTGGCGGTTGAGGAACCGCACGTAGCCGCCGGCCGAGTCCTTGAGCGTGAACTGCTGCTTGGTGTCCGACGAGGCGGTGGTCTGGATGACCTGGGCGCCGTCGGTGGCGTTGGGCACCGCGACGACCTTGCCGCTGTGCCGGTTGCGCAGCTGGTAGTAGCCCGAGCCCATGTCGACGAACTGGAACTGCTGGTTGTTGGCGTTGGTGCGCGTGTACTGCCGCAACTGGCCGCCGTCGGCCGTGGACCACTCCCACAGGTCCATGGCCTTGCCGCTGTTGCGGTTCACGAACACGTACCAGGCGCTGGTGTTGACGGTCGCCGCGCTGGCCTGCGTCAGGCCGATCGCCGCCGCGCTCGCGACCAGGCCGAGGGTGGTGGCCAGGATCGCCGCGAGCCGCCAGCGACGGCGCGGCGGGCGGTTGGGTGGTGACATGGAGTTTCCTCCCCTGGGTGGCGGTGGGACGGAACGGCCGGCCACGGAGCCCGTATCGCGAGGAAAGGCCTTTCCTAATTGTTACGTCGCAACATATAGAAGGGTTGCGATGTAGTCAATTGCGCGCGCTTGCCCCGAACCGATCCGGGGTACGTGACCAGGCGTGACAGAGGTCGCCCCCGAGAAAGAACCTGTCGGCCCCGCGCGGGTCTTCGGCTGGTGCGCCGCCGGCGCGCTCGCGGTACTCGCCGTCGCCGTCGCGGCGGTGCTCGTCTATGCCGCCCGCGCGCTGCTCGTGCAGGTCGTCATCGCGGTGTTCCTCGCCGTCGGCCTCGACCCGATCGTCCGGTGGCTCATCGCGCGACGGGTCAAGCGCGCGCACGCGGTCGCCATCATCGCGTTCGTGACGGTCGCACTCACCGCCACGCTCATCTGGCTCTTCGCGCCGACGCTGCTGGAACAGGCGCGTGCCCTCACCACCGACTTTCCCGGCTACCTGCAACGGCTGCGGGAACGCTCGCCCGGCCTCTCGCAGCTGGAGAGCCGGCTGAACCTCCAACCCGCGGTCGACGCGTGGGTACGCGACGTGCCCGGCAAGGTCGGCACCCAGGCCGTCACCATCACCCGGCAGGTGCTCGGTGCCGTCGTGTCCGTACTCCTGGTGGTGGTTCTGACGATCTATCTGATGTTGGACCTGCCCCGGCTGCGGCGCGGCCTCGCCCGGCTGTTCCCGAAGCGCTTCCGCCCGGCGGTCTTCGAGGTCACCAACCTCGTCATCGACAAGGTCGGCTCATACATGATCGGCAACCTGCTGATCTCGGCGATCGCCGGCGTGACGACGTTCGTGGCGCTGCTGATCCTGGGGGTGCCGTTCGCGCTGCCGCTGGCACTGCTCGTCGCGATCGCGGACATGATCCCGCTGATCGGGGCGACGCTCGGCGCGGCCATCTGCGTCATCGTGTCGCTGGCCAGCTCGGAGACCTGGACCACGCCCATCCTGGTCGCCCTGTTCTTCGGGCTCTACCAGTTGCTGGAGAACTACCTCATCGCGCCGCGCGTGCTGCGGAACACCGTGGAGATCTCGTCGCTCGCGGTGCTCTTCGTGGCCCTCGTCGGCGCGACCGCGCTGGGACTCATCGGCGCGCTGATCGCCATCCCGCTCGCCGCCGCCCTGCGGGTCATCATCGGCGACCGTCTCCGCGCCCGCGACGAGGCCGAAGAAGAGGAAGAGGCGGCCACCGAGCCGGTGACCGCCTCCCCCTAGGTTGCGCTACGCGCCGACCGCGCGGCCGTCCAGGCGCCAGGAGGCGACGACCGCCGGGCGGGCGTAGTTGCCGTCCGGCCACGTCGACGCCGGCTTGTCGAAGCTCGCCCCGGTGATCTCACCCGGGTGCTGCACCGCGACGAACACCGAGCGGCCGTCGCCGGTCAGCGCCGGGCCGCAGGTCTCCGCGCCGAGCGGCACGGTCAGGAACTGCTTCACGTGACCCCGCTCCGGGCCCTCCAGCGGCACGGCGAACAGGCCGTCGTTGGAGCCCAGCGCGTTGCCGTCCGTGGAGATCCACAGGTTGCCGAACCGGTCGAACGCCACGTTGTCCGGGCAGGAGATCGGCGACACCTTCGTCTTGTCGTACCCGGCGAACCAGGTGACCTCGCCGGCCGGGTCGGCCGGGTCGCCGCACACCAGGAACAGGTCCCAGGTGAACGTCTCGGCGGCGTTGTCGTCGCCGTCCTCGGTGATCTCGATGACGTGGCCGTGCCGGTTGCGGACGCGCGGGTTCGCCTCGTCCACGCCCGGGTTCGAGCCGACGCCACGGTTCGTGTTGTTGGTCAGCGCCGCGTACACCTTGCCGGTGAGCGGGTTGGCCTCGACGTCCTCGGGGCGGTCCAGCTTCGTGGCGCCCACCGCGTCCCCGGCCTGCCGGGTGAAGATGAGCACGTCCTCGATGGTCCTACCGGGCACCAGCGACACGCCGTCGCGGGCCAGCGGGATCCACTGGCCGGTGCCGTTGAACCCCCCGTCCGCCGGCAGGGCGCCCGTGCCGTCCACGGTCGAGGTGAAGCCGAACTTCGCCACGTACAGCGTGCCCGACTCCAGCAGCGTCAGGTTGTGCCTACGCGCCGACGCCGGGTCGCCCTTCTTCATGGGCTTGCTCGAGACGAACTTGTACAGGTAGTCGAAGCGCTCGTCGTCACCCATGTACAGGACCGCGTGGCCGGCCTTCGACAGGATGGCCGTGGCACCCTCGTGCTTGAACCGGCCCAGCGCCGTGTGCTTGCGGGGGCGCGAGTCCGGGTCGAACGGGTCCAGCTCGACGATCCAGCCGAACCGGTTGGCCTCGTTCGGGTTCAGGGCCAGGTCGAAGCGGGGATCCACGAGGTCCCACTTGCGGTTGCCGCTCGGGTACCGGGTCGACGTGGTGATGCCGTACCGGTCGAGCCTGGCCCTGGTGTCCGCGCCGGCGGCCGCGGCGGCGTCGCCGCCCACGAAGTACTGGTTGAAGTTCTCCTCGCCCGACAGGATCGTGCCCCACGGGGTGACGCCGCCGGCGCAGTTGTTGAGCGTGCCGATCACGGTGGTGCCGGTCGGGTCCGCCGTCGTACGCAGCAGCGGGCTGCCCGCGGCCGGCCCGGTCAGCTGGAACTTCGTGGCCAGCGCCGTGACGCGGCGGTTGTACCGGCGCGAGCCGCGCCGCACGACCTGCCACCCGCCGGTGCCGTCCACCCGCTCGATCTCCACCACGGACAGGCCGTGCGCGGCCAGCGAGATCCGGCGCTGCTCGGGGGTGAGCGCGTCGAGCGTCGTGAAGCCGGGGAACATGAGGTCCTCGTTGGTGTACTCGTGGTTGACCACGAGCAGCGCCCGCCGGTAGTCCCTGTCCAGCGGCACCACGGCGACGAAGTCGTTGTTGTAGCCGAACTGCCTGCTCTGCGCCGCCGCCGTCTGGTTGTACGGGTCGAAGTCGGGCGCCCCGGGCACGACCTCGTCGCCCCACCGGATCACGACCGCGTGGTCGTACCCGTTGGGCACGATGACCGTGTCCAGCTTGTTCGGCGGGATGGGCTTGAACGTGAGTTCGCCGGTGCCGGGCGCCGGCTTGGCCGCCCCCACGGTCGGCGCCGCGACGGCCGCCCCTCCGGGGACCGCCGCCTCGACGGCGCTGGACACGCCGAGCACGAGGGCGCCGAGGGCGCCGGCCCGCATGAGGCCGCGCCGGCTCAGGCCGGTGTTGATGAGATCGCCGAGGTACTCGTTGTCGGTCTGGTTGGGCACCGGGTGGTCGCAGGCGTTGCCGCAGCGGTAGAGGCAGGTCATGGGGGACCGGGCGGTGCCGTGTGCGCCGCCGGACAGCGGCAGCAGGCGCGAGGGCTCGGGCATGGTTGTCCTCAGGGTTCTTCAGGAGGGAACGGCCTGTTCCCGGCGGACGGTAGGCGCGCGTGGTGATCTGCGGGCGGCCATCCGTTGAACCCCGAATGAATCGGCGCACGACAAAGCGGCTGCCCCGCGAACCGCGGGGCAGCCGCTTCGGTCCTGTATCGCTCAGACCGTGGGGTCGAGCTCTCCGCGCAGCTTGGTGAGGGCGCGGGTGAGGAGTCGGGAGACGTGCATCTGGG